>CAYNLI010000059.1:0-17931 GCA_964398035.1 uncultured Flavobacteriaceae bacterium
AGTAATATGGTAAAATATTTCATGTTTGGATGGTTGAGTTTTTAAACGAGAAAAGTTACAAAGAAACCGAAAGTTGACACATCAACTTTCGGTTTCTTTTTTTAAGAATGTTTTTATTCTTCTAACTAAACTTTCGTGTGATTAAAGCAACAAAACGAATCTCAAACTCCTCCTTGCCAGTCCAATCACCATATTCTGGTTTCACCATATTGCTTATAAAAGAAATAGAACGTTCCTCTGTGTCAATGGTATTTAATTGTGATATTACTCTATTATAATCTTCTGAATTATCATTGAATAGGTGTTTAATAAACGCCAGCTTATCGTTTAAATCCACTTGCATGCCTTTGTTTAACCTGTCATTCAAAGATTTTGGTTGGGCAAGTTCTTTATGTTTGTTTTTTTCTTCGGGCATAAAAAGCTCCTTATCATTCTTCATTGCAATAGGTGTGTCCAAAAAATCTGCCAATGTTTCTTTTTCTGTATCAACATTGGGCATTTCAGAAACCATATGCTTAATGGTATCCATTCCTGGAATCATAATATCCTCATCATGCGGGTTGCTTTCTGGAACAATGGCATTTTCATTCAAGACAGCATTCGCCATTTTTTCAAATCTGGCCGCTACCACATTATTGGATACATCTATTTCTATATCATTCAGTTTCTCATCAATAAACTTGAGCACTGCCAACTTTTCATAAAGATTTTTAGCCGCCTCGTACAATTCTGGAATCTCCTTCAGGTCTTTAGAAGTGATGATATCCGTGGACATTTTCACCAATTCCTCTTTCAATTTTCTTTTCATCTTTTTTTTATTTACCCTTTTCTAGAAAGGTGTATCTTTTTTAATAATTTTATAGCTTCTATTATTAAAACGGAAATAGCAATGTTTTCGTCTACTAAAATTACAAAATGTTTCTCGAAAACACTGTTAATCATAAAGAACAATTCGGTTGGATAGAAGTTATCTGTGGTTCTATGTTCTCTGGCAAGACCGAGGAACTGATCCGTAGGCTTAGACGTGCACAGTTTGCAAAGCAAAAAGTTGAGATCTTTAAACCTATTGTGGACACCCGTTATCATGAAGAAATGGTGGTTTCCCATGATGCCAATGAGATCCGATCCACACCTGTGCCAGCCGCAGCCAATATTCGGATTTTAGCAGATGGGTGTGATGTGGTCGCTATTGACGAAGCTCAATTTTTTGATGATGAAATTATAACTGTATGTAATGATTTGGCCAATAGAGGGGTCAGGGTAATTGTTGCTGGACTTGATATGGATTTTAAGGGAAACCCCTTTGGCCCTATGCCTGCATTGATGGCCACTGCTGAATATGTCACCAAAGTACACGCTATTTGTACGCGAACGGGAAATCTTGCCAATTACAGTTATAGAAAATCCAGCAACGATAAGTTGGTTTTATTGGGAGAGGTTGATGAATATGAACCTTTGAGCAGGGCTGCTTTTTACAAGGCAAACCTAAAAGAAAAGCTAAGTCAAATGGACGTAGATGCTGAGGAATTATCTCAAAACAAAAAGAACAACAATGCCTAAAGCTACAGAAACCGTTCTAGAGATCAACTTAAAAGCACTAGAGCACAATTACCGTTATTTAAAATCAAAACTAAAAACCAGTACTAAGTTCATGGCTGTGGTAAAAGCTTTTGGTTATGGCAGTGATGCTGTAGAGGTTTCAAAAAAATTAGTCAAACTAAATGTTGATTATTTAGCCGTTGCATATGTTAAGGAAGGTGTTGCATTACGGGAAGGTGGCATTAAAACTCCTATTCTGGTGCTACATCCACAGGCCGTAAATTTTGAAACTTTAATTGAATATGAATTGGAGCCCAGTTTATATTCCCCAAAAATTCTCAACGCATTTTTGCAAGTGGCCCAAAAACAGAATATAGCTGCATACCCCATTCACATAAAATTCAATACAGGTTTAAACCGATTGGGTTTTGGGGAGAATGATGTAAATTATATTGCACAGCAAATAGAACAGAATACTTCCGTTAAAGTTGCTTCTATCTTTTCGCATTTGGCAGCATCAGAAGATGCCAAGGAAAAAGAATTTACCACAAACCAAATAACTGTTTTTGAAAAAATTGCCAAAGAAATGGATGAGAAACTGGGTTACACACCACTAAAACATATCCTAAACACTTCGGGCATCATCAACTATCCAGAAGCACAATATGATATAGTTCGTAGTGGCATTGGCCTATCTGGTTTTGGAAATGATGCTGCAATAGACCAAGAATTACATCCAGTTGCAACGTTGAAAACCATTATTTCCCAACTCCATAAAATAGCCCCCAATGAAAGTGTAGGGTATAACCGAGATTTTAAATCAGACGGAGAGAAGGTTACCGCAACTTTACCTTTGGGCCATGCAGATGGCATAAGAAGGCAGTATGGCAATAATAAAATTGCAGTTTCGGTAAACGGAAAAAAAGCGCCAATTATTGGTAATGTCTGTATGGATATGATTATGATAGATGTTACTGGAATTGATTGTAAGGAAGGTGACGAAGTAATTGTTTTTGGTAAAAACCCAACAGCGGAAGAATTTGCCCATGCTGGTAATACTATTTCTTATGAATTGCTCACAGGAATATCCCAACGGGTAAAAAGAGTTTATACTAATGCATAAGTGTTTCTGTTTTTTGATGGCAATCAAAATTTGCTTACATTTCGAATAATTTTTAACCAATAAAAACTATATAAAATGTTTAAAGAATTTAAAGAGTTTATAACTGGCGGAAACGTTATTGAATTTGCAGTTGCTGTTATTATGGCCGGAGCCATTGGTGGTGTTGTGAAAGGATTTGTAAATAATATTGTAATGCCTTTTGTTGGCCACTTCACTGGAGGAGTAGATTTTGCCGATAAAAAGATAGTATTAGATGAAGCCATAATAGACGCTACTGGAGCAATTACAACTCCAGAAAATGCAATTATGTGGGGGTCTTGGATAAATACCATTATTAACTTATTAATTGTTGGGCTTGTAATGTTCTTAATTGTTAAAGCATATAACAAAACAAAAACTCCACCAGCACCTGCAGCTCCAAAAGGACCATCTCAAGAGGAACTTTTGGGAGAAATCAGGGATTTGTTGAAAAAGAAATAATCAATTTGTGGTCCCATTAATTGGAACCCACTATATTCTACCAACCTAAAGCCGTCAATCTGTTTACAAAACAAGGTTGACGGCTTTTATATTACTTGTCTTCACACTGCAACAATATAATAATTGTTAAAAATAAAACAAATTGTTATATTTTGAT
The DNA here is from genome assembly GCA_964398035.1 of uncultured Flavobacteriaceae bacterium. Lineage (GTDB taxonomy): Bacteria > Bacteroidota > Bacteroidia > Flavobacteriales > Flavobacteriaceae > Saonia. The sequence goes on from CAYNLI010000059.1 coordinate 3,300, forward strand.
TATTCGTGACGTGATTACTTGTGAAACTGTCTTTTAGTAGTAACTTTGTCTCCCAAATATAAAATTTTTACAATGAAAGTTGCAGTTGTAGGTGCCACAGGAATGGTGGGCGAGGTAATGTTAAAAGTATTGGCAGAGCGCAATTTTCCAATAACCGAATTGTTATTGGTAGCCTCAGAGCGTTCTGTAGGTAAAAAATTGTCTTACAAAGGAAAAGAATATAGTGTTATTGGGTTGGCAGATGCCATTGTCGCCAAACCAGACATTGCCATTTTTTCTGCAGGTGGTGATACTTCCGTGGAATGGGCGCCAAAATTTGCTGATGCCGGTACTACGGTAATAGACAACTCTTCTGCATGGCGTATGGATCCAACCAAAAAATTGGTGGTCCCAGAAATCAATGCCAAGGAATTGACAAAAGAAGATAAAATCATAGCCAACCCCAATTGTTCAACAATTCAATTAGTAATGGCCTTGGCCCCTTTGCATGAAAAATATAAAATGAAGCGTGTGGTCATATCCACATATCAATCCGTTTCCGGTACTGGTGTAAAAGCCGTTAAGCAATTAGAAAATGAAATTGCTGGCATAAAGGGAGAAATGGCATATCCTTATCCCATTAGCAGAAATGCATTGCCCCATTGTGATGTTTTTACAGAAAATGGATACACCAAAGAGGAGATGAAATTGGCTCGTGAGCCGCAAAAAATATTGGACGATAGAACTTTTTCCATTACCGCTACTGCCGTGCGCATTCCAACAGCTGGCGGTCACTCAGAATCAGTCAATGTAGAGTTTTATAATGATTTTGATTTGGCAGATGTTAGAAAATTGCTAAGTGAGACTTCTGGTATAGTAGTACAAGACAATCCAGATACCAACACCTATCCAATGCCTATTTACGCTCAAGATAAAGATGACGTTTTTGTAGGTAGGATTAGACGGGATGAAACACAACGCAATACATTGAACATGTGGATTGTTTCTGATAATCTTAGAAAAGGTGCAGCAACCAATGCAGTACAGATTGCTGAGTATTTGGTTGAAAACAACCTTGTATAAACCACAATGAGGGAATAAAAATAGTAAGTAAAAATTTAGTAACTTTAAGGAGAAGACAAGATATTATATAATGGACTTTACTTAAAAATAACCTTTCCCACTTCTGCCAAAAAAATCTATAAAGCATGGCTCAGTACTCAAGGTCATACTAAAATGACTCAAGGAGTTGCATTTACCTCAGACAAGGTAGGAGATACATTTACTGCATGGGACGGATATATCAGTGGCAAAAACCTTGAATTAGAACCCTATACTAAAATTATTCAATCATGGAGGTCTTCACAATTTGAAGAGAATGAAAAAGATTCCCAAATTGAAATCCTGTTAAAAGAGAACAATGGCGAAACAGAGTTGACTTTAATTCATAGTAGTGTTCCTGAAAGTGGAGAACATTATAAAAAAGGATGGGATGAACATTATTTTCAACCCATGAAAGTTTATTTTCAAAATGAAGACTAATCCCTTTTAAATAGAATTTCCTACATTTATACCATAAAAATTTCTCACTAAATATCTAGATTTTGGTTTCCATGTGTCCATATGGCCATGGAACTGACAGGTTTTAAAAAAATCTGAACATAAAATTATATCTAATATTTAAAGAAATTTTAATGAAAACTACACATAAAATTGCCGTTTTGGGCGGCGCAGGAAAGTCTGAAAATACCTTGTAAAAACCTTAATGAAAGAAAGGATTCCTTGTAAATTACTACTTAGAAATCTTGAAAATTTTCAAATGGAAAACTCTTTAATTGAGGTTATACAGGGAGATGCACGGGATTTAAACTCTATACATTCTTTATTAAAAGATTGTAATGCATTGATCAGTACATTGGGACAGCAACAAAATGAATATGGCACATATGCTGAAGTGACCCAGAACATCATAATTACCATGAACCAGTTCAACATCAAACGGTATATCATGGCTACAGGACTTAATGTTGATACCCCTTTTGATGCTAAAAGTCCAAGGACACAATATGCAACAGATTGGATGAAAACCAATTTTAAAAAGGCTACTGTAGAAAGGCAAGAAGAATATGAAATACTTACAAAATGTAATCTTGATTGGACATTGGTAAGACTTCCCAAGATTCATCTTACGGACGAAAAAGGAAAGGTAGCATCCAATTTAGAAGATTGCCCAAGCGACAAAATCAATGCGCTAGATTTGGCCTCTTTTTTAATAGGTCAACTCTCTTCTGATACATATATTGGAAAAGCTCCTTTTATAGCAACTGTGTAAAAGCAAAGCAGCAGGTCACTAATTAGGCCTGCTGTTTTATTTATTACCATAAATTATGGTATTTTTAGAAACTTTCAATCAATATAAAATGAAAAAGCTAATTCTTATTCCTGTAACAGCAATACTTCTTATTGCTTGTCAAACCAATTCTAAAAAAGAACCTATTTCCGTGAATTACCCTATTACTAAAAAAGCAGACTCTGTTGATATTTATTTTGGAACCGAAGTAAAAGACCCCTATCGTTGGTTAGAAGATGATAGAAGTCCAGAAACTGAAGCTTGGGTAAAGGAACAAAACCAAGTTACTTTTGGGTACTTGGAACAGATTCCATTTAGGGACGACCTTAAAAAAAGATTGGAAAAACTGTGGAACTATGAGAAGTTGGGCTCCCCTTTTAAAGAAGGTGATTATACCTATTTCTATAAAAATGATGGGCTTCAAAACCAATATGTGATATACCGCAAAAAAAGCGAAACTGATGAGGATGAAGTTTTCCTTGATCCAAACACTTTTTCAGAAGGGGGCACCACCTCATTAATGGGGCTTAGGTTTTCAAAAGATGGTTCGTTGGCCACCTACCTCATTTCAGAAGGAGGTAGTGATTGGAGAAAAGCAATTGTATTGAATGCCAAAACCAAAGAGATTGTAGAAGATACGCTTGTGGATATTAAATTCAGTGGCCTTTCATGGAAAGGCAATGAAGGGTTTTATTATTCAAGCTATGACAAACCAAAAGGAAGTGAGCTATCCGCAAAAACAGACCAACATAAATTGTACTATCATAAATTGGGAACCCCCCAAAAAGATGACGTACTTGTCTTTGGTGGCGTCCCTTCAGAAAAACACCGTTATATTGGTGGTTCTGTAACCGAAGACGAGAACTACTTGCTGATTTCTGCATCAATCTCTACTTCTGGAAATAAATTGTTCATTAAAGACTTGACCAAGCAAAACAGTTCATTGATTCCTATTTTAGACCATGCGGATACTGATAGTTATGTGATAGAAAATGTAGGCTCCAAATTGTATATCGTGACCAATATGGATGCGCCCAACAAAAAAATTGTTACTGTGGATGCGGCCAATCCAACCTCAGAAAACTGGGTGGATTTTATTCCAGAAACCGAAAATGTACTTTCCCCAAATACTGGTGGCGGATATTTCTTTACTGAATACATGGTAGATGCCATTTCCAAAGTTTACCAATATGATTACGATGGTAAATTAATTCGAGAAGTACAACTACCAGGTATTGGCAGTGCCAGTGGTTTTGGAGGGAAAAAAGAGGATTCTGAGTTCTACTTTTCATTTACCAATTACAATACACCAGGGTCTTCTTATAAATACAATGTGGAAACAGGGGAATATACCCAATATTGGAAACCAGAAATCGATTTTAATCCTGCAGATTATGAATCTACACAAGTGTTTTATAACTCAAAAGATGGTACAAAGATTCCAATGATCATCACCCATAAGAAAGGATTGGAACTCAATGGTAAAAACCCAACAATACTTTATGGTTATGGAGGGTTCAATATAAGTCTGACCCCTTCTTTTAGTATCGGGAATGCAGTATGGATGGAACAAGGCGGCGTATATGCTGTCCCTAATCTTAGAGGTGGTGGGGAATATGGTAAAAAATGGCATACCGCTGGCATTAAAACAAAAAAGCAAAATGTTTTTGATGATTTTATTGCCGCTGCAGAATTTCTGATTGAAAACAATTATACCTCATCAGAATTTTTGGCCATTAGAGGTGGCTCCAATGGTGGTCTCTTGGTTGGCGCCACTATGACCCAAAGACCCGATTTAATGAAAGTGGCTTTGCCAGCAGTCGGTGTTTTAGATATGCTTCGTTACCATACATTTACCGCAGGGGCCGGTTGGGCATATGATTATGGAACTGCCGAAGAAAGTCAAGAAATGTTTGACTATTTAAAAGGCTATTCTCCTGTACATAATGTAAAAGAAGGAACGGCATACCCTGCCACTTTAATCACAACCGGTGATCACGATGACCGTGTTGTGCCTGCCCATAGTTTTAAATTTGCAGCAGAGCTTCAAGAGAAACAAACTGGGGATAATCCAACGCTTATCCGAATTGAAACCAACGCAGGGCACGGTGCAGGAACCCCAGTAAGCAAAACTATTGAGCAGTATGCCGATATTTATGGGTTTACACTATACAATATGGGTTTTGAAGACTTGCCCAATAAAGCAATACTCAAAGAATTTAAAGATTAAACAGCACTATTTTGTGTAAAATCCGTTTCTATTGGAAGCGGTTTTTTTATGTACCAAACCCATGTTAAAAGTAGACTTAACTTCCTTTTCTTATGATAATCTTCCTGTATTAAAAGATGTTTCTTTTAAGGCAGAAAAAGGTGAGCATGTATCCATTATAGGAGAAAGTGGTTGTGGCAAAAGCACATTGTTGAAAATAATTTACGGTCTGTTACATATAGAAGGTGGCACCGTTTTTTGGGGTAACAATCAAGTTATGGGTCCCAATTATAATTTGGTCCCAGGGGAATCCTACATGAAATACCTGTCCCAAGATTTTGATTTGATGCCTTTTACTACGGTTGCGGAAAATGTAAGTCAATATTTATCTGCTTTTGAGCCAGAAGAACTTAAAGAAAGAACAGCTGAGTTATTGGAAATGATTGAAATGACACCCTTTGCCAAAACTAAGGTTAAAAATCTAAGTGGTGGTCAACAACAACGAGTGGCATTAGCAAGAGTTCTGGCACAAGAACCTGAAGTATTATTGTTGGATGAACCCTTTAGCCATATAGATAAGTTTAGAAAAAATAGCTTGCGCAGAAACCTTTTTTCTTATTTAAAAAAACAAGGGATAACAGTATTGACTGCAACGCATGACCATAATGATATTCTTCCATATTCAGACAGGATCATTGTGCTAAAAGACCAGAAAATCATTATGGATGAGAATACGCAAACACTTTATCAAAATCCAAAAGACCTGTATGTTGCATCACTTTTTGGGGAAGCCAGCCTTATTCCCATTCAATTAATAAAACCCTATGCAGAAATCAACACCTCTGTATTGGTGTATCCCCATGAATTTAAAGTTTCCAAGGACAATGGTTTAAAGGTATATGTAAAATACTCTTATTTTAAAGGCAGTCATTATTTAATTGAGGCTGCTATTAATAAAAAAGACATGGTTTACTTTAATTTCGATAAAGCATTAGAGCCCGATACTGAAATGTTTTTAAACGTTTCCATTGAAACCATTAACTTGCGATTGAAAAAAAATAGGTGTTAATAGCTTTTCATTTTGGATAAAGAAATCATCATAAAAGAACTTAAATTCAAGGCTGTCCGTAGTAGTGGTGCTGGTGGGCAACATGTAAACAAGGTTTCCTCTAAAGTTGAACTTATGTTCAATGTTGAAAATTCTTTTGCCTTATCCGATATAGAAAAAGAGCGACTTTATCTTAAACTGGGAAATAAGCTTACGAAAGAAAATATGTTGTTATTGCAATGTGATGAATCTCGTAGTCAACACAAAAACAAAGAATTGGTGATCAAACGCTTTTTAGAAGTGATTAAAACTGCTTTAAAAGCTCCAAAAAAGCGAAGAAAAACAAAGCCTTCTAAATCTGCCATTGAAAAACGCCTAAAATCAAAACAAAAAAAGGCGCAAAAGAAAGTCGGCAGAAGAAAGCCTGATTTGGATTAAGCCACAGTATTCACCAAAGTGCCTTATTCTATTTTCAGGATTAGTTATTTCATATCATTTTATTCCCACTTGTGGGTTTAATACCCTCCCGAGTACTCGGGCTTGCCCCGAGGTAGCTTACTTTAAAGCTATTAATAGCAAAATAAAGAATACCTTTAAGGTTTCATTTCCCTTTTGTAATGCGTGTTAAAGACCCTTATGCCTCTTTACGTTATAAAGAGTTCAATATTTTTTTGATAGTCCGTTTTGCTATGGTCTTTGCGTGGTCCATGCAATTTATCCTTATAGAATGGCAAGTATATTCCATGACCAAAGACCCTTTATCTTTGGGAATTATTGGTCTTATGGAAGTGATTCCAGCAGTTTCTATGGCACTTTTTGCAGGACACATTGTAGACCAGAAAGAGAAAAGAAACTTACTGGTAAAGTGTATTTTAGGGTTTTCAGTTATTAGTTTTGGTCTTTTTTTATTGAGTTCTCCAGAACTTATAAAAGATGTGCTCTCTAAAAACATTCTATACGGCATTTACTTTTTGGTGTTTATGGGCGGTTTTGTGCGGTCATTTATTGGACCAACTATTTTTTCATTGGTAGCTCTTATTGTTCCCAAAAAGATATACCCCAATGCGGCCACATGGAGTAGTTCCACATGGCAAGTAGCTTCTGTTATGGGACCTGCATTGGCAGGTTTTACTATTAGTTGGTTAGGGGTTCATTGGTCCATGTGCTTGGTTTTTGGTTTTTCAATTATTGCGTTATTGGCACTTTTAAGAATTACCAAAAAACCAATTTTAAATCCAAAAATAGGAGAACCGATTATGCAAAGTTTAAAAGAAGGTTTAAAATTTGTATTTGAAACAAAGGCAGTTTTTGGAGCGTTGACCTTGGATATGGTAGCCGTTCTATTTGGTGGGGCAGTGGCTTTACTTCCTATTTTTGCTCAAGATATTTTGCATGTAGGACCCAAAGGTTTTGGAGTATTAAGAGCGGCTCCAGCTGTTGGGGCAAGTATTACCATGTTGGGATCGGCCTATTTCCCATTGCACAAAAAGGCGGGAAAGAAGTTATTGTTATCTATTTTGGGATTTGGGATTTGTATTATCATATTTGGGCTGTCTACTTCCTTCTGGATATCGGTACTGGCACTATTTATAAGTGGTGCGGTGGATGGTGTTTCCATGATTATTCGTCAGACTATTTTACAATTAAAAACGCCAGACCATATGCGGGGAAGAGTAGCATCTGTGAACTCTATGTTTGTAGGTTCTTCTAATGAACTGGGAGCTTTTGAAAGTGGATTTACAGCAAAACTTATGGGTACGGTCACTGCAGTGGTCTTTGGAGGAGCAATGACCTTGCTTACTGTGGGAATAACAAGTATAGTTTCCCCAACCTTTAGAAAGTTGGATTTGACTAAGGACTTAGAGGAACATGAGGCTAGTGAGTAGTGTCTACCTTTTTTAGATGAAGTTTTTCACCATCAAAAAAAGCATAGGTATAATGGGTAATCCAATCCCCTAAATTCATATAGGTTGATTTTCCATTAAGGTTGATTTCTAAAGGCAAATGACGGTGACCAAATACAAAATAATCATAATGCTGTTGCTCTAGTTTTCTTTTGGCATATTGAGCCAACCACTCTTTGTCTTCACCTAAAAATATTTCGTCCTCATTACCAGAAATCATTTTATTTTTTACGGATAGGTATTGTCCAATTTTCATTCCTAAATCTGGATGCAACCATTTAAACAACCATTTAAATACAGGGCTGGTAAATACTTTTTTCATTCGTTTAAAACTGATGTCATTTGGTCCCAAACCATCACCATGCCCAATAAAGAAAGAGGTGTTGTTTATATTAAATTGTTGTGGTTTGTGAAAAACAGGGATGTTAAGTTCTTCTTCAAAATAACCGTTCATCCACAAGTCATGGTTGCCCACAAAGTAGTAAATGGGAATACCTGCGTCGGACAATTCTGCCAATTTTCCTAAGGTTCGTGTAAATCCTTTGGGGACAACAGTTTTATATTCAAACCAAAAATCAAAAAGATCGCCCATTAAAAAAATAGCTGCAGCATCATCTTTGATGCTATCTAGCCAAGCCACAAATTTTTTCTCTCTGGGAAGGCTTTGCTCCATTGTAGGTGCGCCTAGGTGGTTGTCACTGGCAAAATAGATTTTTTTGCCTTTTGGAAGGGTAATGTTTTTCATTCTTAGAGTAAAGATAGGGATTTCCCACTTTTAGAGCGGGAGCGTTTTTAATTATCAACAGCATACCATTCTGCAAAAGCAGTTTCGGTTTCTCTGAGTTTTAAGGAATGTAGTTGTATTTGTTTTGGCAACCTGGCTTTTATTTTTGTTGCAAAGTCTATCACCATATTTTCACTAGTGGGTTGGTAATCTGCCAAAATTACTTTGTGACCTCTGTCTGTAAGTTCTTTTGCCAATTCTACATGTGGCGTATTTTTATTAAAAACAGTAGCATGGTCAAAAGGGTCTATCACCTCTTCTTCAACTATCTTTTTAAGGTCGCCAAAATCTATGACCATCCCTAGTTTTACATCAGATGTATCTGCAATGGGAGAACCAATGACGGTGACCGATAGCTTATAACTGTGACCATGCACATTTTTACATTTGCCATCATACCCATAAAGTGCATGGCCAGTTTCAAAAGTAAATTGTTTTGTGATCCTAATGTTGCTCATAAAAATGATTTACGGTGCAAAGGTAGGGATTCTTTAAAACGATGCTCTACTTTATTTTTTCTTCAGTTTTAATCCAAATAAAGGTCTAATGAGTTTCCACCTTCTAATCCCAAATTCATAAATAACCCAGGAACCTAGAAAAGTTCCTAGAATCATAATAGTAAATTTTGGAACAAAACCCCATTCTAAATCCATTAGATAATAACCAATGATCAACATAATGGTTTGATGAAGAATATAAAAGGGATATACAGATTCATTGGCATAGGATAGCGTTTTGCTAGGCTTGTTAAGGTATTTTGCCGCATAACCAAAGAAGACCAAAATCCATGCCCACAGGTTAAAAACCTTTACAAAAGCTTCCGTAAAATGTCTAATTGTAGAATCTTCAAAACCAAAAATCATGGTCATTAAAATAGTAAAACCAATTAGACCAAAAACAAGATAACGCCTACGATTTTCCTCTACGGTTTTCCAAAACTCTTCTTTGACAGAAATCAGCATAAAGCCATAAAAGAAAAGAATCATAGAACTAATGAAGTTGAACCAGTCATCTATCAATGCATGGGTCACATTAAAGTAAGGTTCCAAAAAGGCTTCACATAAATATAAGGGAATGATGAGCCAGAAGAGACCAAAAGGTTTTGTCGCTTGTTTTCTGATCCATTGCGTGAATGTGTTATTAGGATGTTTTTTAAGGTATAAGAAAACGGGTATCAGAATCAATGAAAATATAAGTAAATAGGGCAGAAACCATAGGTGATGCCAACTAAAATTACCTTCAGGATAAATACCATTAAAAGCTATGGCCGGCCAAAAATCAAAATAACTTCCTTGAAATTGTTTGTTTACCAAGCGCTCTATATATACCTGTGGTGGAACAACAAGTAACATTCCTATAGTTAATGGAATGTATAATCTAATGATGCGTTCCCAAGCAAATTGCTCCCCTGTTCTTTTGTTCAGGGCATAGTAGGTGCCCATACCAGAGATGACAAAAAGAATTGGAAGTCGCCATTGGTTTACAAACAGCATGGGATACATGAGCCAATCATAAATGACATTATTTTTTATATGAAATCCCCATGGCACGAAGAACATGCCTACATGGTAGAAAATGAGCAATCCAAAAACGAGAACTCTAAGCCAATCCAAATCATGTCTACGCATAACTGTTTAATTTTGGGCAAATGTATACGTGAAATCAGCATGAAAATAAAGATTGTGACAGGCGACAAGCTTTTGGGGCGAGCAACAAGTTATAGGGATGTAAACTGTTCTTCAAACAGAGAAATCATATTTCTAGAAACAGGAATTAACTCTTTGGAGGCTTTAAGTTGCAGGCGATATCCTTGTGCATTGCCCGTTACTTTTTCTACATATTGAAGGTTTACCAAATACGACCTATGGGTTTTTATAATGTGAGAAGCTGAACTTAACTGTGATGCCAAATCTTTAATTGTAATTCGTTTTAAAAGTTTATTTGCATTGGGATTATTACTCATATATAACTCCACATAATTACCTTCTGCTTTTGCATAAATAAAGCTGGTAGTATCAAGACTAAAGTTGTCCCCTTTGCTTTGTGTTTTTATATAGGTTGATGAAGGTATGCTTGAAATTACTTTTTTACCAACCAAAAGAGCCCCAGCCTTTTTTATATTTTGACGATTTAATCGATTAAAATTCAATGAGGTTAAAAGACTCATCATTAAAATACCAACCAAAAAAGTATTCCGTATTTCTTCAAAAAAGTACATCCAAGACCAATTGTTGGGGTTGTCATAAATAATATCCCTAATGAGGAATTGGAAAATCCCAATTAATAATAGAAAGATTCCTATGAGCAAAAGCTCTTTGCCAACAGTCCATTTTTCATTAGTTTTTGCGTTTTTGAAAAAAGGGACGAAAGGGAATGTAACAAAAACAGGTGTGAGGGAATGGATAAGGCTTATCCAAAAATAATCCATCTTATGCTCTGGAACATAGACATTAAAAGGTTTAAAAAAATAATTAAACCCCATGGAGAGTAAAAAGACAGTGATTACAAAGAAAACAAAGAGTTTACCTCTGTAATAGAAAGGATAGGGCTGTTTTAAAAATACACTAAGTTTTTCTATTCCGCCCATTTTAATGCACCTATCTTTTATACTTTTTATTTCTTTTCGCTCTATTTACAAAATAGACCACTACTACAAAAAGAGCAAGAATGGGAAAGACCAAATCTCCATTTAAAAAGTCAAGAATGTTCATTGTTTTTATTTTAAGGATAAACGGATATAATACGCCCTTATTATTTTTTAAATCTTTCCAATGCTAGCTTTGTGTTTGGGGAAAGTGCTAGTTTTCCAGACATTTCTGCGCGTTCCAAAAGCAATTTATCCCAGTGTTCAGTGCCTTCCCAAAGTACTTTTTTCATTGTGGTTAATGCATCAGGATTATAGTTTGCTAGTTTTTCAGTAAAAATATCTAGTTCATTATCCATTTCTTTTATGCTATTAAATACTTTGGAGAATAAACCTTTATCCTTGGCCCAATAGGCATTTTTCCATTCTGTTGGGTAGAATGAAAGCTCTGCTAAGCCTGCTTTTCCAACTTTACGTTCCACAGCAGGAGCAATAACAAGAGGGGCAATACCAATAGTAAGTTCGGACAGTTTCACTGATGCATCCTCAGTAGCATGCACGTAATCACAGGCAGCAATTAAACCCACACCGCCACCAACGGCTCTTCCCTGTACACGGCCTACAATAGGCTTGGAACACGTCCGCATGGCATTGATCACGTTTGCAAAACCGTTAAAAAAAGCTTTTCCCTCTTCTAGATTGGAAATGGCGACTAATTCATCAAAAGATGCTCCTGCACAAAAAGCACGGTCACCTTCAGATTTCAAAATGAGTATTGAAACATCTTCATTAGCGGATAGTTTATGTAGCTCATCCGTTAACCTTTCCAAAAGTTCCGTTACAAAAGAATTGCTTGCGGGATGCCCAAATTCTACTGTTGCAATTCGGTTTTGTATGTTGGTGTACAAACTTCCATTTGCCCTATTGGTTCCCATGATTTTTTGTTTTACCCAAAATTAGGTTTTTTGTAAGAGAGGGCGAAACTTTCGCCTAAACTTCCAAACCAATGTTCCTCCACGGATAAGCATCCAAACGGTAAATGCCATCCAAATACCATGGATGCCCCAACCCATATATTTTCCCAAATAAAGCATGGGAACAAACCCCAAAAAGCTGGCGAACAACAATATGTTCCTTAAGTATTTCATTTCTCCCAACCCTTTAAAAAGGCCATCAAACACAAAGGCAACACTGTTCATGGGCAAGCCCAATAAAAGGATAAAGAAAATAGAATAAAAGGTTTGCAGCACAACGGTTTCTTGCGAAAAAAGATGCCCGATAGGTTTATAAAAAACAAATCCCAAAAGCATTAAGATTGTACTGACGATTAGACCATACCAAATTATTTTTTTGGCCAAGTCCCACAGGCCATTATAATCTTTGGCGCCTAGAAGCTTGCCTCCCAGAATATTTCCGGCTGCTCCATACCCATCAATAAAAAAAGCGGCAAAAAGCCAAACATTGGTTGCTATGGTATGTGCGCCTATATATTTATCTCCCAAGGAAGTGGCCTCTCTCACGGCCAAAATTAAAGCAACATTAAGTGATAGTGCCCGTACAAAAAGGTTGAGGCTCATAATTGCCAGCCTTCCCAATTCTTCATGAAGGGGGAATTTTAGTTTTAGACTGATTTCAGTTTTTTTAATCAAAAGAACAAAAGCAATAAGAGCCATAACCCCTTGTGAGATTAAACTTGCCCAAGCAGCACCTTCCAAATACATTGGGTTGATGAACCCTTCTATTCCATAGACTAAAATAAAGTCGAGGACAATGTTCAACAACGCTCCAATAATGGCAACAAGCATGGGCCAAAACGTATTTTGTAGGCCTCTAAAAATACCGAATACAGCAAAGGTGAAAAGCGTGAGCGGAAAGCCCCAAACTCTAATGGAATAATAGGACACACAGTAGTCCAATATTTTTCCTGTGGCCTCAAAGAGCTTAAAAATGTCTTCAATAATAAATATGGTGGAGAGCAAAACAATGATACTGAGTCCTAAATTGAAAAAGATGGCCTGTGCGGGCAAGGATTTTACTTCTTCTATTTTCCCTGCACCCAGATACTGAGAAATTATGGTGGATATAGCACTTCTTGTTTGCCCTAACACCCATATCATCATGGAGAGAAAGGCACCAACAATACCCGCTGCCGCTAAAGACTCCAATCCGTTTTCTGGAATATTGCCCACAATGGCAGTATCCGTAATGGATAAAATGGGTTCTGCTATACCTGCAATTGTTGCTGGAATGGCCAGATTATTAATGCTTTTAAAATTGATTTTACTTTTCAAAATCTCAAGAAGTTATAATACAAGTTCATAGCAGTGAAAAGGAAATTTGCTTTGTTTGGGGAAAAATATATCGCCCAATTTTTGATATCCTCTGGTTTCATAAAATTTCTGATTTCTTTTATTCTGACTAAAAGTATCTAACCGTACCGAAGCAAACCCTTTTTCTTTGGTATCATTTTCTGCAAAATCCATTAATTGCTGTGCATATCCTTTTCCTTGAAAATCTGGATGTACGGCCAATCTATGTATGTAGTTGTTATTTTGGTTGGGTGTCAACCATTCAATGGGGAGGTATTCTTCATCCATAAAAGTAGAAATCACAATCATTCCAACTAGTTCATTATCAATCTCTAGAATATATAATTCTTTGCGTTCTATATCTTTTTCAAAGGCTTCTTTAGATGGGTAATGCTCGTTCCATTGGTATATCCCTTTAGATATCATATAGGAAGCACAAGCTTTAGAAAGTAATAAAATATCAGGTATTTCCAATATCTTTGCATGTCTAATCATACAACGGCTATAATTTAATTGTAAATTTATAGTATAAATAACAAACTCTTATTATGAAAAATATTTTGGTTCCGATTGGTACTTCTCTAGATTCTCACCGCACATTACAATATGCTGTAGATTTTGCGGCAGAATTCTCTTCTCAAGTTTATGTGATGGAGGTTTTTAGTGTAACCTCTAGAGCAGGAAATTTAGCCAATGTTACTGAAAAAATTGCCAAAAGCAGTAAAGAGCATTTAAAGGAGGTAATCGCGAAAGTAAATGCTGGGAACGTGGATATTAAAATAGCAACTTATAATGGGGAGCTAATAGATGGGCTGAAAGAGATTGATAAAGAACTGGGTATAGATCTATTGATCATTGCACCTCGTAGCAATGATATTAAAGAAGGGGTGTATCTAGGCAACACTTCTGGAAGAATTATAAAGAAAACCGATATTCCTACATTGATTGTCCCAAAAGGCACTGTTTTTGCGCCGTACAAAATAATCCTAACTGCTTTTAAATCGGGAGTGCTCAAGAAAAAGAAAATATTGAAGCCTTTAAAGGAAGTGTCAGAAAAGTTCAAGAGCGTCAACAATCTATTGTTGGTAAAAACCCCTGGGTATTCTGATGATGATTTAAAGGTAAATACTGCGTTGATGGATATAAGCTCACAACTTACCATTACAGAGAATGGCACAACATACCAAGGTGTTTTGGAGCACTTTCAGGCAAAACACCCAGATTTATTATGTGTGTTTAGGAGAAAAAGAGGTTTCTTTAAGAAATTATGGGAGAAAAACACCATTCCTAAATCAGAATTTTTTGCCACTATTCCCGTTTTGGTACTTTCTTCTAAAAAAGATTAAGAGGAAAGGATTTAATTTTGATGCTTATTTAAAAAGCAGTTTCTTTGCCCAGCTTTAGGCGGGTTCAGCTGGCCGCCCTAATTAAAGTGTAATACATTGTATTATACATACGTTCTTTA
>CAYNLI010000060.1:0-17777 GCA_964398035.1 uncultured Flavobacteriaceae bacterium
AAATAAAATCAAGGCATTTTCTGAGCCTTGGGCTTGGACAGAAAGACCTTGGTCTCAAATAAGTGAAGACACTGGAGTGGGCAATCCCATGGAATCATCAGTAGAAAAAGGAAAACGTTTCTTTAATGCTGTTTGTGAAAAAATGGCAGCTCTATTGTTTGATGTTTCAAAAGCGAATATTGATGATCTTTATAAATAGAATTTAGTTCAATTATAGATTAAAACCATGTTCTAAAAATCCAACTTCTTTTTACGCAATTCAAAATTTTGACCCAAATATACCTTACGAACCATTTCATCGGCTGCCAATTCTTCGGGTACACCAGATTTTAGAATTCCGCCTTCAAACATAAGATAGGAGCGTTCCGTAATGGCCAAGGTTTCTTGTACGTTATGATCGGTAATAAGAATGCCTATGTTCTTGCTTTTTAGTTGTGCCACAATACGTTGAATATCCTCCACGGCAACTGGATCAACCCCAGCAAAGGGTTCGTCCAAAAGAATAAAATTTGGGGATGTGGCCAAAGCTCTGGCAATTTCTGTACGTCTACGTTCACCACCAGAAAGCAAATCCCCACGGCTTTTTCTAATATGCCCAAGACCAAATTCTTCAAGGAGCGATTCCATTTTCATGTGTTGCTCTTTCTTACTGAGCTTGGTCAGTTGTAAGACACTAAGAATATTCTTTTCTATGCTCAATTTTCTAAAGACAGAAGCTTCTTGGGCTAAATATCCTATACCGTGTTGTGCTCTTTTATACATTGGAAAGTTGGTGATTTCCATGTCATTCAAAAAAATCTTTCCCCCATTGGGTTTTACCAACCCAACAATCATATAAAATGATGTTGTTTTTCCTGCGCCATTAGGGCCAAGTAGTCCTACGATTTCGCCTTGATTCACTTCAAGAGAAATACCATTTACTACTTTTCGACCTCGATAGGCCTTCATTATATTTTCTGCTCTAAGCTTCATCTTTTTATTTGTTGGCTTTCAAAACTAAACCATATATTTTTTAACGAAAAAGAATTACAAAATTTTTAACCTTGTTTTTTAATTAGCGTTTTGTAAGTGTTTTTTTAGCTTTCTTCGCTTCACTTTTTAAAACACGTTTCGATATATAAATGCTAATTTGGTATAAAACCAGTATTGGTAATGCAACTAATATTTGACTTACAACATCTGGAGGAGTTACCACAGCGGAAAGAATTAGCACAACAACCAAGGAAATTTTTCGATATTTTTTTAATATTTCAGGGGTAACTAGTCCCACTTTAGTTAAAAAATAAACAATAATAGGAAGTTCGAAAATTAAACCGCAAGCAATTACAGAAGTCCTAATAGTTGAAGTAAAAGACGTTAAATCAATATTGTTACCTACTTGGCCACTTACCGTAAAAGTACCCAAGAAATTAATAGATAAAGGTGCTACTAAATAATAACCAAACAATGCGCCACTAAAAAATAATAGGGAAGCGCTAAAAATAAAGCCTTTGGAGTGTTTTCTTTCACTAGGGTGTAATCCTGGGCTTATAAATTTCCACATTTCATAAAGCAAATAAGGGAATCCCACAATAAATCCAACCCAAATAGATGTCCAAATAAAAGCAGAAAATTGCCCTGACATTTCACGATTTATAATAATAAAGGGTAATTCATCAGCGCAAAAGTCAGAATCGATACCCATAGAAGTTCCAATTTTACATAAAAACCTATAGGTAGGGAAGTCCATACTTTTTGGACCGAAAAGAACAGTGTCGAAAATAAAATCGCTCATTAACATGGCGGCACTTGAAATAATAACAATAGCTGTCACAGAACGTATTAAATGCCATCTTAATTCTTCCAAATGATCCAAAAAAGACATTTCATCTGGGTTTGTATCTTTAGTTTTTGCCATTATAAAATACCTTCATTTATTAAGTTGTGAATATGGACAACACCAATATATTCATTGTTTTCCATAGCCAATAGTTGTGTTATTCCTTTTTCTTGCATTAATTCCAATGCTTTTACAGCAAGTATATCTGCATTTATGGTTTTTGGGTTTTTTGTCATAATATCTTTGGCAGATAGGCCACTTATATTATCATGTTTGTTCAACATTCTACGAATGTCCCCATCAGTGATTACACCAATTATTTTATTGTTCTGCATTACAGCTGTTACTCCCAACATTTTTTTAGAGATTTCTATAATCACCTCCTTTACTTGGGCAGTAATATCTACTTTGGGAATCATGTTGTTTGCAACAATATCCTTTACAGATAGGTATAATTTTTTTCCTAAAGCTCCGCCAGGATGATACTGTGCAAAATCTTTACTATTAAAACCTTTTAATTCTAAAAGACAAATTGCAAGGGCATCCCCCATTACCATTTGTGCAGTAGTGCTAGTTGTTGGTGCAAGTCCATTTGGGCAAGCCTCCTTTTTAATATAGGTGTTTAATGTGAAATCTGCCTGTTTGGCTAGATAAGAATCCATGCTTCCTGTCATGGAAATCAATTTATTTTCACTTCTTTTAATTAAGGGGACAAGGGCTTTTATTTCTGCGGTATTGCCACTTTTAGAGATGCATATAACAACATCGTTCTTTTGTATGATTCCTAAATCACCATGAATGGCATCTGCAGCGTGCATAAAAATTGCAGGAGTACCTGTAGAGTTTAGCGTGGCCACAATTTTAGAAGCAATAATAGCACTTTTGCCCACTCCAGTGACAATGACTCTGCTATTTGAGGTTAAAATACAATTTACAGCTTTAGCAAATTCATCATTTAATAGAGAAGTCAAATTATGAATGGCTTCCCCTTCTATTTCTATGGTTTTCTTTGCTATGTCCAGTATAGCTTGAGTATTGCTCAAAGTAATTCTTGAATTATGTGGTTGAGTTTCTAAAAGAATGTATTATATTTAAATAACAAAATTACATAAACTTATTTTATGGGGTGTTTTTATATTATGTTAAAAAAATTAACATATTTATTCTTTAAATGCTGAAAAAGTATTATCTTAAGAACGTTAAGTTTTAGTCAACCACTGACCAAGAAATTGATTATAAATATTAAAATAAAATATTAGTTTGAATAAAATTGATATACATGCATCGCTGAAAAAATATTTTGGGTTTTCAACTTTCAAAGGCCTTCAAGAAGATGTAATTAACAACATAATCCACGGCAATGATACTTTTGTGATTATGCCCACGGGAGGGGGGAAGTCACTTTGTTTTCAGCTTCCAGCGCTAATGCAAGAGGGTACAGCTATTGTGGTTTCCCCATTAATTGCTTTAATGAAAAATCAGGTAGATGCGCTTCGTGGCGTGTCTTCAGAATATGGCGTGGCTCATGTGTTAAATTCTTCATTGACCAAAACAGAAGTTAAAACAGTAAAGGAAGATATTACAAGAGGTGTAACCAAATTGTTGTACGTGGCTCCTGAGTCTTTGACCAAGGAAGAGAATGTGGAATTCCTTAGAACCATAAAAGTTTCTTTTGTAGCTATTGATGAAGCCCATTGTATTTCTGAATGGGGTCATGATTTTAGACCAGAGTACAGGAATTTAAAATCAATTATAAGTCGTTTGGGAGATAATATTCCCATTATTGGGCTTACGGCAACAGCTACTGAAAAAGTTCAGGAAGATATTATTAAGAATTTGGGTATTGTTGGAGCCAAAGTTTTTAAAGCTTCATTTAATAGACCAAATCTTTTTTATGAAGTACGACCAAAAACCCAAAATGTAGACGCGGATATTATACGTTTTGTAAAACAGAATGAAGGTAAGTCTGGTATAATCTATTGTTTAAGTAGAAAAAAGGTAGAGGAGTTAGCTCAGGTTTTGCAGGTGAACGGTGTTAGTGCTGTTCCTTATCATGCAGGTTTTGATGCAAAAACAAGATCCAAGTATCAGGATATGTTTTTAATGGAAGATGTGGATGTGGTCGTAGCTACAATTGCCTTTGGAATGGGAATAGACAAACCTGATGTCCGTTTTGTTATTCATCATGATATTCCTAAAAGTATAGAGAGTTACTATCAAGAAACAGGTAGAGCTGGTAGAGATGATGGGGAAGGGCATTGTCTTGCTTTTTATTCTTATAAAGACATAGAGAAGTTGGAGAAATTCATGTCTGGGAAACCTGTGGCAGAACAAGAAATTGGAAATGCACTACTACAAGAAATAGTGGCTTTTGCAGAAACCTCAATGTCTAGAAGAAAATTCATTCTTCATTATTTTGGTGAGGAGTTTGATGAAGTGAATGGTGCCGGTGCTGGTATGGATGATAATACCAAAAACCCAAAACCAAGAGAGGAAGCCAAAGATAATGTGGTGAAACTCATTTCAGTGGTAAAGGGAACTAAGGAGAAGTTTAAATCTAAAGAAATAGTAAAAACTTTGGAAGGCAGTGTAAATGCCCTTATTTCATCTCATAAGACAAATGAAAAAGAATTTTTTGGTATAGGTTCTGACAAGCTTGGAAATTATTGGATGGCTTTGATACGACAAACCTTGGTTGCTGGTCTAATACGAAAAGAAATAGAGCAGTATGGTATTTTACACCTTACTCCAATGGGTAATGAATATCTTGAAAACCCTATTTCGTTCATGATGACTATGGATCATGTGTATAATAAGGAGAACGATGATGCCATAGTAAGTGCCGCTAAATCTGGTGGAGGTGTAGCTGATGAAAAGTTGTTACGCTTGTTGAAGAGTCTAAGAAAAAGAGAAGCGAATAAATTAGGAGTACCACCATTTGTGATTTTTCAAGACCCATCCTTGGACGATATGTCCCTTAAGTATCCTATTTCTATACTAGAATTAATTAATGTTCATGGTGTTGGTGAAGGAAAAGCTAAAAAGTATGGAAAAGCATTTATAGAATTAATCGCCGCTTATGTAGAGGAAAATGATGTCTATAGACCAGATGATTTGGTGGTTAAGAGTACGGGTGCCAATTCTGCATTAAAACTATATATCATACAAAATGTAGATAGAAAATTGCCTTTGAGTGATATAGCAGCTGCAAAAGGATTGGAGTTGGACGCTTTGGTGAAAGCCATGGAACAAATAGTGTTTAGTGGCACAAAATTAAATATAGGGTATTGGATCGATGAAATTTTGGATGAAGACCAACAAGAAGAAATCCACGAATATTTTTTAGAAGCTGAAAATGATACTATAGAAGATGCTATGGAGGAGTTTGATGGGGATTATGAAGAAGAAGAACTTAGAATGTATCGTTTAAAGTTTATGAGCGAAGTCGCCAATTAATAAATAGTTTTGAAATAGAAAAAGCCACCATTAGGTGGGCTTTTTCTATTTCAAAACTATTTAGACCATATAATAATGGTTTCACTCAAAACTCCCTGAAGATATCATGGCAATTATGACACCAAAATATAGGATAAAGAAGAGCAACATAACAAGTGATAATCCTAATCCTACGTAGGATAGTATTCTACCAGTTTTTACATTTTCAAAACCAGAATAGGTTTCCGGACTTTCTTTATATATTCTTTCGGCACTCTTTGCTTTAGACAGCCCAATAATGCTGAATATTATTGCAAATGGTCCGCAGCAAATAAAGGATCCTACGATAGAAATAATCCCCATGGTCAAAACTGTACTTGCTCCAGGTAAAGGTTGTTGTTCCATATATTATTAGTCTTGCATTTCTTGAATTTGTTCCATGTATTGCTCCATCATTTCATCATACATTCCCGTAGATTTGGCATAGAAATAGAATGCCACAATCAATACACTAAGAACCAATCCGATAATTGCAATTGTTTTAGCTGTTTTAAGTTGCCCAAAATTGGAATAGTTCTCAGGATTTTCTTTATAAAGCTTTTCGTCCTTATTTGTTAAAAAAAGAGCTATTCCAGAAAAAAGAACGCCTCCAAAGCCAGAAGTACAGCAGCAACCAATGAATGATATTATTCCTAAAACAAGGGCAATGGTCACGTTAGGTAATTTTTGTTGTTCCATAATTAATTAAGTTTTATTAAATAAATTTTAAAATATAGTTGGTTAATATTAAGACAAGACTTGATACACTTAAGCCAATTATTATTTTATTGGCATGTTTAACATTGAAAAAGTTATTTATCAAAAGAAAACTAAACAGCAATATAAGGGTATAAATGGCTGGATACATTTTAAATGCATCCACAAAGTCTCCTTTTAACAAGAAAGCCATAGATCGTTGCATGCCACAACCAGGGCACTCAATCCCAAATATTTTTTTATTGAGACAAGGAATCATAAACTTTTCAGATACCGCCAATAAAGCAAACAACTGTAATTTCACTACACTAGTATTCTTAGACCGAAAAATACCATTATTTTTGTGGGTATGAAAAGAAAAAGCACCATTTATTTTATCCTAATTGTATTCGGAGCTTTGATTATGGGTTTTGGAAAACACCTTGTACAAAAAGAATATGCACTTTCTGTTGGAATTGTTTTTTTAATGTTTGGTATCTATAAAACTACCCAAACTTGGTCCAGTGAAAACTCCAAAAATGAATCTGATGAAAATGAATCAATTTAAAGTTGGAGATAGGGTAGAGGTGATTGACGATACTACTGTTGGTATTGTTGTGAGCGTTGGTGAAAATATTATAGGTGTTGAAACTGAAGATGGATTTCTAATGAATTTCAAGGCTTTTGAGTTGGTGGTAACTTCAGGCGAAACAACTATATCAGTTACCAATTATGAAGTGGCTCAAGTAAAAAAAGAAAAAGAAGCTGCAAAAAAACCGAAATACCAAACGGTAAAACCTAAAGAGCGCAATATTCCTAAAATGGAAGTGGATCTGCACATTCATCAGCTAGTGAAATTCAGTAAAGGATTGAGTAACTATGAAATACTCAATATGCAATTAGAAACAGCCAAGCGTCAATTGGAATTTGCTATTCGCAAACGAATTCAAAAAGTAGTTTTTATCCATGGAGTTGGGGAAGGTATACTAAAAGAAGAACTCAACTATCTTTTTAAAAGATATGAGAATGTAAAATATTATGATGCTGATTACCAAAAATATGGCATGGGAGCCACAGAGGTATATATTTATCAGAATGGCTAGTTGTCTATTTTGGTAGTGACCGTGCCAAAATCACTGATTCTTAAATCTGTTATACGACTACCATCTTTGGTAACTAAAGATGTTTTACTTAACTGTATGTTGTGTATGTAAGATTCTCCATCTTCTCCTAAAATAGTGGTGATTAACACTTCACCACCTTGAGCTTCAATTTCATTTGCTACGACCGGTTCGGTCAATGGAATTTCATTGCAGAAGTAATCTTTAGATACCTTATCCGTAAAAATGCGATATGTTATTTTTGATTTACCTGGAACAGTACTGGTAATTGTTCCATCAGAAACTTCATTTTTAAGAAGTCCACTTTGAAGATTCAATATTAAAGCTTCATCATCATTTATTTTAAAAAAAATTCTTGTGTCCAAAGATATAGTTTCACAATACTGAATTGAGCTTTCGTCAAAATCTAAAACTTCAATTTGTAAGTCTCCATCATCACATGATATTATTGAAAACATCAGACAAAGTGCAAGAATTTTTTTCATACTTCAAATTTAAAGCAAATATTGGGGATATTCCTATAAGTTTAGTTTCATTTTAGCTAGAAATTAACTTTATTTAAAGTAATTTTGGACAGTTTTAATTCAATTACTACAATGAGAAAAGTCTATCTAGACAACGCAGCAACCACCCAAATTAGGGGAGAAGTTCTTGTGAAAATGCAGGATGCATTAGCTAATTTTTATGGAAACCCATCTTCTACACATAGTTTTGGAAGGTCTGCAAAAACTGCAATTGAAAAGACAAGGAAAACTATAGCCAAGTATATAAATGCGCATCCTTCTGAAATTATATTTACTTCTGGCGGTACAGAGGCTGACAATATGATTTTAAAAGGAGCAGTTAGGGATTTAGGTGTAACGACTATAATTACTTCTAAAATTGAGCATCATGCTGTATTGCATACAGTTGAAGAATTAACAAAAGAACATGGAATAGTATTACTTTTTGTGGATTTAGATGGTTTTGGAAACCCTATACTTTCTCATTTAGAAGACTTGTTGAAACAAGACGGCACTAAAAAATTAGTAAGCCTTATGCATGTGAACAATGAGATTGGAAATAAAATTGATATAAAAACCATTGGAAGCCTTTGCAAGGAAAACAATGCGCTTTTTCATTCAGATACTGTGCAGTCGGTTGGTCATTATCAATGGGATGTGCAAGCTTTGAATATTGATTTTTTAACTGCTGCTGCACATAAGTTTCATGGGCCAAAAGGTATAGGTTTTGCATATATTAAAAGAAACATTGGGCTAAGACCTATGATTTTTGGAGGAGCGCAAGAACGTGGATTTAGAGCAGGAACAGAAGCTTTTCATAATATTGTAGGTTTAGAAGAAGCATTTGTTACAGCATATGATAATTTGGAGCAGGAGAAACCCTATGTAGAAGGTTTGAAGATTTATTTTATAGAGAAAATAAAATCAGAATTACCAGAAGTTAAGTTCAATGGACATTCTGGTGATATGCAAAAAAGCACCTATACTTTGGTGAATGTCTGTTTACCTTTTAGTCCTGAAAAGTCCTTAATGCTACTTTTTCATTTAGATATTAAAGGAATAGCTTGTTCCAAGGGAAGTGCTTGCCAATCTGGAAGTGATAAAGGTTCCCATGTGCTTACAGAAGTTTTATCTGATGAGGATATAAAAAAACCATCCCTTCGTTTTTCATTCTCCAAGTACAATACTAAAGAAGAGTTGGATTATGTGATTGGTGTTTTAAAGGAATTCTCAGAAAATTAATTTTTCTTTCGGTCTCTGGGTCTTTCTTTTTCGTAGGGGAATTTTTTTGTGGCTTTTTTCATCATGCCATCAATTAGGGATGTGGTGTTTTTTCCTGACTTTTTATTGATTTCTTTTTCATACTTCCAAAGCAGTTTTCCAGTATCACCATCACTTATTTTTATACCGATTCTACCATAATTTGCTACACCTAAGATATAGTCAACAAAGTTCATTTCTGTAGTAACCCCTTCAGAAAGTAAAATATTGAGGTTTAAATTTCCACTGATAATGCCATCAACCCCTAAAATTTTTGAAAGTTGTTTTACAGTATAAATATCTAAATTTTGGTAACTGATGTTGTTCTGGGCAAGTATAGCGTTGGTGTTTTTTATATTCTGAAACTCCACGGAAAATTTCTTCTTTTTCTTTCTTATGGAGAAATAGGTCTCAAAAGCATTTTGGACTGCATATCCTTCTTTTTCTTCCAATGCTTTAAGTCTGCTTTTAGGTATTTTTTCTTTTAAATCCAGATTAGTGAGAAATGGAATAATGGACAAAACTTTATGGTTTTTACTTAAATCATCAAAATGCCCACTTTCATAAATATTTTTTTGTGCATGAAGGCTCATGGTACTTATGAATAGTATGGACAATAAAATTTTTTTCATATCAAGATGCTAAAATCGCATATTTAATTTTAAGTTCAGAACCCTAGTTGTCATAAAATTGGGGATGGCAAATTGTTGTTTGCTCTCCACATCTCTAACCCAAGTATTGGTTATGGAATTTTGATTGTTGAACATATTAAAAATTTCAAACCCTATGCTCAGTTCTTTAAAACCATGTAACCAATGATTTTCTGGATACGTATTGTTTGTGTTTACAAAAATATGGGAAATTCCTAAATCTACCCTCTTATAATCCCTTAATTTGCTTTGAAAAATATAAGGGTCTGTGTAACTGGGTGAACCTCCTGGCAATCCTGTATTGTAAACCATGTTTAGGTACATTTTTAAGTTGGGTATACTTGGAATATAATCTTGAAAAAGAACACCAAATTTTATACGCTGATCAGTTGGTCTGGCAATGTACCCTCTGTCGTTTATACTCTCTTCTGTCTTTAAATAGCCTAAACTTACCCATGATTCTGTCCCTGGTACAAACGCCCCATTTAACCTAACTTCCACCCCGTAAGCATAAGCTTTGCTATTGTTGTTGGCAGCATAGCGTATTCTTACATCTTCTAATGTGTAAGAGTTTACATTGCTCAGTTTTTTGTAATAGGTCTCACTTACCAGTTTAAAAGGTCTGTCCCAAAGAATAAGACTATATTCGTTTCCTAAAACATAGTGAACTGATCTCTGTGCTTTTACATTTGGTCTTACCGTACCGTTAACATCTCTTAATTCTCTATAAAATGGTGGTTGGTGATACATTCCTGCTGAAAACCTAAAAAGCATGTCTTTTCCCCAATCTGGTTTTATGGAAAATTGGGCTCTGGGGCTAAAAACGGTATGGGAAGTTTTTGCAACATTTACCCCACTTATGGACCAATGTTGCGATCTAATACCAATATTGTAATAAATATCATGGTCTTTCCATTGGGTTTGTATGCCATATTGAACAAATCCAGAGAATCTACTGGTTTTTACAAAATTTTGCGACTGCACCCCTTCAAAAGGGATAATAGGTGCTTCAAAAGGTGCTTCTGGTTCATTATTGATGAAATCTGGATTTGGGGGTCTGATGGAAAATCCCGCAGAATCAATAAATTCAAATTCCCTTAATTGATCACGAATATCTTCATGGGTATATTTTACGCCCCATTCCAATGTTTTTTTTTCTTTAGAATGGATTCCTTTGTGTGAAATATTGAAAATAAGGGCATCCAAATCATTCCTTGCCCTGTTAAATTGGGAGCCAATACCTTTTGATGAAGTCACTTCGCCTAAATCTTCACTGCCCAGATCTGTATTTATCTCTCCCAATTCATATTGGGCAATAATATCTGAATATTCCTCTTCTGTAGTATGGTACAGTGAAGCAATCAGTTTTAACGTGGTATTGTCATTTAAAAAATAATTGCCTTTAAGAGCGCCAAGTACAGTGTTGAATTTGTTATTCTCTTGCCCCTCATAAAAAACCAATAATGCTCTTGGTTCATTAAAAGTGCCAAAATTTGTCTGCCTGGTCAAAGGTTTATTTTGGTAATGGTTGAGCGCAATATTCCCTAAAAAGTTCAAATGAAATTTATTGGAAAATCGATAAGTCAAAAAACTTTGAAAATCTACAAAGGTTGGATTAAAATTGGTTTTGGTTTGTTGACTATTGACAAACAGGCTATTGTCTCTGTAGCGTACTCCAGAAATGCTGGAAAACCGTTTGTTCTTATTGATGGTTTCCAAGGTGGCATTTGCACCCAATAAACTGGCATTAAACTGTAAACCAAAGGAAACTGGGGTTTTATAGGTGATGTCCAATACGGATGATAGTTTATCTCCATATTTAGCCTGAAACCCACCAGAAGAAAAAGCTAAATTCTGCACCATATTGCTATTTACAAAACCTAATCCTTCTTGTTGACCAGAACGTATTAGAAATGGACGATATACTTCAATTTCATTCACGTATACCAGATTTTCATCATAATTGCCTCCACGGACTGCATATTGGGTGCTCAATTCATTATTAGAGGATACGCCGGGCAACAATTTTAGAATATTCTCTACACCTGCATTGGCTCCAGGTATATGCCTTACAAGTTGTGGAGAAATATTAGTAATGCCCTTCACACTTTTTTTGCCTTCGGGAGTTACAACAACACCATCTATTTGTATTACATCAGTTTTCATGATGGGGTTAAACTCAAAGGTTTCATTAGTGTTGAGGATAATGTTTTCCAGTACTACATTTTTATGCCCAATATGGGAAAAGGTAATGGTAGTTTTGGTGTCGGAAATAAGTTGTAATAAATAGTAACCGTCTGTATCTGTAGAAACACCATTGGTATCAGTTGTAATATTTACATTGGACAAGGGATAGTTGTTCTCATCCAAAACCACTCCAGCAATAGTTGCTGTCTGCGCATTAGCAATGCCCAAACAACAAAAGAAAAGAACAATAGAAATAAGTTTAAAACACTTCAAAGGTTTATTTTCTGAAAAATGTACTGGTAAAGGTACTGGAATTACCTACATTATCTGTAACGACCACTTTTAGGGTACATTGCTTTTTGTCCAGAATTTTGTCATCAAAATTATAGGTCAGGGTTTTGGTCTTAGGTTCATACTCCATTAAAATCCATTCCCCGTTCAATGTGGCAGAATAGGTGTCAATTCCGCTGAGGTCATCAGAAATTCTAACTCCCAAATATCTATAATTGTTCAGCCATTGCTTTTCCTTAAAATTCTTGGAACTAATCTTTGGGGCAATAGAGTCTTTTGCTAAAGTATACGTGCCCAAGCTTCTGGTGCGGGCTGTAAAGGTTGTTCCTCTTTTATAAGTTGATGTATAATTAGGCTTCTTTTTACTGTTTAATCGTGCTATAAAAAGTTGCTTGCGCTCTTCAGTAGAATATTTAGAAGTATCAAAAGTTATGGTAAAGTTTCTATGAGCTGGCACTTGGTTGTTGTGAATAGTGACAGTGTCGCTGTCTTTTTTTATATCAATATAGAAATCTTCATAAAAAGTATTGGCAGGAAAATACACCTGTGCTGCTTCTAAATTATAAGTATTGGGTTTTTTTGCAATAAGATAATTACCTGTCTTTTTATCCTTCTTTTCAATTTTGGTTTTTTGCCATTTTCCTTCAACTGGGATGATTACTTTGGTAGTGTTTCCTTTTATATCGGTAATCAATATTTCAACATTGTAACTCAAACCATTTTTAACTGTGATTTTCCCATCATTGTACAATGTATTATAGATGCCCAACTTATTTCCAGAAACTTTAAAACACTGTTGTATGCGTTGTTTGTGTTTTCCAAAATGGGCATAATCTATAAAAGTGTTTATATATCTGGTTTCAGTAAAGGAAAAAGTTTCAAAATCATAATCGGTATATGTCTTTCCGTTGACCAATTGCTTTACGGCATAGACTCCATTTTTATTAGCAGCAAGATCTTGCCTGTCAAACGCATTAAAGCCAAAACCTATGGTGCCTGTTGCATAGATTTTATCTGCCAAGAAAGATCCGTCTACTTGCTTTGTGAAATTAATTTGTACTTTCTCTTTACTTTGATTTAATTGAGAACCATCAGATAGTGGATAGCCAAAAAGGCTCATTAAGGATGGGTTTGTGGCATCTCTGACCTCTAGGCCATAAAGAAGTGGGTTTGTTGGTTTTTCAGTAATACTACTTCGTATTTCAAAATGAAGGTGTGGCCCAGAAGAACCTCCAGAATTACCAGAATAAGCCATTATATCTCCTTTCCCTACTTTAAGTTCCCCAAAATTTGGAAACACTTCAATTTCATAGGATTTTTTCTGATACTGAACTTTTCTGATATACTCTTCTATTTGTGGAGAAAATTTTTGAAGATGCGCATACACAGAAGTATACCCATTTGGATGCGCAACATACAAGGCTTTTCCATAACCCCAAAGAGAAATTTTTATTCTAGTGACTGTACCGTTACTAATGGCATAAACAGGCAGGCCTTGTCGTTGTTGAGTTTTAATGTCTATACCAGAATGAAAGTGGTTGGAGCGTAATTCACCAAAAGTACCGGCCAATACCAAAGGAATATCCAATGGAGGTCTAAAAATATCTTGTGGATATTTTTTTTGGGCTTGTATATAAGTGGAAAAAAGAAGAAGAAAAGCTAAAAGAAATATTCTCATAATCTAAATAAGTTGGTACGAAAGTAATTAAACCGATTCAATTGATACAAGCCTACCTTTGTTAAATGTACGAACCTAAGTTGATTATGCACCCATCAAGGAATTAAAGTATTACTTAAAGAATAATTGATAAAAGTATTGCTAAGTCGTTAGATGTATGTTAACTTTGTGTAAAACGCATTGCAGTTTGTAAATGAGTGAATTAGTTGATATTGTTGATTCTTTAGAGAATAAGATTAGTAAGTTATTGCATAAATTAGAGTTGCTTAACCAAACTAATATTAAACTAGAAGAAGAATTGGTCACTGTAAAAAAGGAGCATATAACAACTACAACTTCCATAAATGAGTGGGAAGAAAAGTATAATTCACTTAAAATGGCAAGCTCAATGCTGGGTAGTAATACAAATAAAACAGAAGCTCAGTATAAAATAAACGCATTAATCAGAGAGTTGGATCATTGTATTGCCCAGCTGGCTGAGTAAAGTAAATGCTTAAACGATAATATGGCCGAAAAGCTGAAAATAAAGCTTTCCATTGCAGATAGAGTATACCCTTTGACCATTGACCCTAGTCAAGAAGAAGGGTTGCGGAAAGCTGCAAAGAATATTGAACAATTGGCCAAGAAATTTGAGCAGAATTATGCTGTTAGGGACAAACAAGATGTGTTGGCCATGTGCGCACTCCAGTTTGCTTCTAAAATAGAGCAAAAAGGTATAGATCAAATGGAAGACACCAAAGATGTTACCGAACGCTTAAAGGCATTGGATGATATGATAAATACTAAGCTCAGTATTAAATAAGTTCTTTTAAATAAAATACAGTTACTGCCCACATTGGTAATTATTTTGACAGACTCAACACTAATTTGTTTAAAAAGGGTGAGTTTAGGTTGTAAAAGCAAGCCTTCTTGTAAAGGATCCTTGAGCAATCTGGTAGCCCTAAACCTGTTTATTGGAGTTTGTACAAAACTTCCATCAATGTGGGTTTTTTTATAACTAATTCTAACAAGTATGGACACTAACACAACATTAATTATAGCCGCTATCATAGGTTTGGCAATTGGATTTATAATTGCAAAATTTATGGAGAAGGGAAAAGCTTCCAAAACCATTTCTGCTGCAAAAAAAGAATCTACTTCTATTTTGAAAAGTGCAGCTATTGATGGTGAAAGCATTAAAAAGGATAAAATATTCCAAGCAAAAGAACGATTTTTAGAATTAAAATCGGAGCATGAAAAGGTAATCAATAATAAGGATAGGAAAATTGGAGAAGTAGAGAAACGTACTCGTGATAAAGAATCACAGGTAAGCAATGAGCTGTCTAAAAGTAAAAGACTCAATGAGCAGTTAGAGGGCAAAATAAAAGATGTAAACCATAGGAGTGAGTTCTATGAGAAGAAACAATCTGAACTTGAAAAACTACATAAAAGCCAAGTGCAACAATTAGAGGTTATCTCAGGTTTGTCTGCTGAAGATGCCAAAGGACAATTGTTGGAATCCTTAAAAGAAACCGCTAAGTCAGATGCCATGGCATATACTCAATCTGTAATGGAAGAGGCTAAATTAACAGCAGAGCAAGACGCAAGAAAAATAGTGATACAAACCATACAGCGTATTGGTACAGAAGAAGCAGTAGAGAATTGCGTTTCTGTATTCAATTTGGAGTCTGATGATGTCAAAGGTAGAATCATTGGCAGAGAGGGTAGAAATATTAGAGCATTGGAATCTGCCACAGGAGTAGAAATTATTGTGGATGATACACCAGAGGCAATTATCCTTTCTTGCTTTGATTCCGTTCGTAGAGAAGTAGCTAGATTGTCCCTTCATAAATTAGTTACGGATGGTAGAATACATCCTGCACGTATTGAAGAAATAGTCTTGAAAACTGAAAAACAGATTGAACAAGAAATTGTTGAGGTTGGTAAGCGTACCGTAATAGATTTGGGAATCCATGGGCTACATCCAGAATTGATTAGGGCAGTAGGACGAATGAAATACCGTTCTTCTTACGGACAAAATTTATTACAGCACTCTAGAGAGGTAGCTAAACTTTGTGGTGTTATGGCAGCAGAACTGGGATTAAACCCAAAAGTGGCCAAACGCGCAGGTCTGTTACATGATATTGGTAAAGTGCCCAATACAGAAGCAGAGGTAGAAACTCCACATGCTATTTTAGGAATGCAATGGGCAGAGAAATATGGCGAAAAACCAGATGTTTGTAACGCTATTGGTGCTCACCATGATGAAATAGAAATGAAAACCCTTATTTCTCCTATAGTACAGGTTTGTGATGCCATTAGCGGAGCTAGACCAGGAGCAAGAAGACAGGTACTGGATTCATATATACAGCGATTAAAAGATTTGGAAGATGTTGCCTTTGGTTTTGGTGGTGTACAAAAAGCCTATGCTATACAAGCAGGTAGAGAACTTAGAGTGATTGTGGAGAGTGAAAAAGTAAGCGATGATAAAGCGGCACAACTTTCTTTTGAAATTTCACAAAAGATACAAACGGACATGACATATCCTGGACAGGTAAAAGTGACTGTAATACGGGAGACCAGAGCTGTGAATGTAGCGAAATAATTATTTAAAAAAAATAGCCTTTAAAGGGCTAAAAATGAGAAACGAAAGGTTTTAGGAATTAAAGGAACATACAATGAAAAGAGTTTTGGTTACTTTGTTTTTTTAAGTGCTTTTGTTGCAAAAGCGCAGCAATATCCTGTGTGACAATCTCGGACTCTGAAGTACGGAAAATTACTTCTTCTATAGTTACAGGACAGGAATATGAGTTACAGATATTACTGCCTTCAGGTTATGAGAATAGTATAAAAAAGTACCCTGTAGTTTATTTAATTGATTCGCAATAGGATTTTCCTTTGGTAAAGTCTATCTATGGAGAACAATATTTTGACGGATTTATTCCTGAATTGATAGTTGTAGATGTTACTTGGGGAGGAGCTAGCCCTAACCCTGACTAGAGATTACACCTACTGATGTTGGAAGACAGATAGAAACAGGTGGCGCTGATAAGTTTCTGGATTCTATGAAAACGGAACTATTTCCTTTTATTGAAAGTAATTACAAAGCCAATAGTGAAAGAACCTTGATGGGTTGTTCACTGGGAGGCTTATTTATATACACTGTACACGCACACAGATATGTTTACTGGTTATGCTGTGGCAAGTCTTGCTGTTGGTTGGGACAATGTGGTGTTATCCAAACATGAAAAAACCTTTGCTGAAAAGAAATTGGCAAAACCTGTTCGTGTGTATATGACTGTAGGTGATGTAGAAAGAAGGCAATCAAATTATAAAAAATTTGCAGACGTTATGGAGTTGCCACTAATATAGACAAACTAAAGCTGTGAATGTAGCTTAATAATAGCTGATATTTATCATTTTATTTAACCCTATAAACAGTTAATTTCATTGACAGTTAACATAAAATTTTCAATGATGAAAAAGCGAGTCCCTATATCCAGAATAATGACCAAAGAATTGGTCACTTTAAGTACCCAAGATGATTTGGTAACTGCCGAAAAGCTGTTTAAAAGTAAAAACATACGACACATACCTATAGTGGAAGGTGATGCCATTTTGGGAATGCTCAGTTATACTGATTTATTGCGAATTAGTTTTGCTGATGCTGTTGGTGAAGATGAACAAAGTGTAGACTCTATGGTCTATAATTTGTTTGCTTTAGAGCAAGTAATGGTGAAAAATGTTACCAGTGTTTCACCAGAAACAACAATTAAAGAAGTAGCACAGTTTTTATCGGTAAGGGAGTTTCATGCACTTCCTGTGATTGAGAATGGTAAATTGGTAGGGATTGTCACTACTACAGATTTGATTAACTATTTGCTGGAGCAATATTAAATGAATTTATAGGTGTAATTGGCCTATGTATAACATTAAAAAGAAATAAAAGGAGGAATGAATTCATTCCTCCTTTTATTTCTTTTTTTTATAGACATTCTTTTTGGCCAGATCATTCTCAAACCAAGTGAACTTATCGGTATAGAATTTTTTAAAATCAGATACACTTAAATGGCCTGAGTGCGGAGCATAGTAGTGTGTTTCGCTTCTACTATCATTACG
>CAYNLI010000061.1:0-17649 GCA_964398035.1 uncultured Flavobacteriaceae bacterium
ATAGTCAACTATTAAGATTCTATAAACAGAATCTCAAAATTTATACTAAAAAAAATGTTAAAATGAAAAAAAGAAGAACACTATAAAAAGCTAAATAAAAGCATTATAGAATATAAAAAACGATACCAATTCGTAGTGGTCTTAAATCAAGTGAGCCACCTTCCAAAAGACTAACTTCTTCATCAAACAAATTGTTCAATGCATAATATGCCTGAAAATTAAAAGTGTTATACCCAAAATTAAAGGTTAACCCATAGTTGAACTTTCTAATATCTGAATTGGTGAAAGATATTTTTTGTGTATCAGAAATAAACTTAGATCTAGCGCCTATAACATAACCAAATTTTATTCCTGTGTATATCCTCCAAAACTTATAATCGGTGGCATTTGAAGTTCTCCACCTAAATTCAACAGGCAATTCAATTAAGTGTGTTTCTATTTTACTCCGTTTAAACTCAAAATCAACATCATCTTCCAACACCATATATTCTATACCACTTGCTGTCTCATTTCCCAATATATTGGTATAATAAGAATTTACTGCATAACCTAAACCTATACCCAAACCAACATTCCTTTGTGAATTAAAAGGAATATCCTTAATATACCCTCCCAGAAGGCCATAAGAAAGGTTTCTTTGTGTCGTATTAACCGGTTTGTCCAATAAGAAATTATATGTAATACCAACATAGAATTGGTCTTCTAAATAATTGTCTACTTTATCATCAGTCTGTGCCCAAGTAACAGAAACTGCACTTAAAAGAAAAAAAACAATTAATCTATACATAAATTAAAGGTAAGTTAAATATCGTTTTATAAAAAAAACGCTCCAAATATAATTTGGAGCGTTTCACATTTTTGAGTTATGTAACTTTATTTATTATTGCAAATTAGCAAATGCATCACCTTGATAGGTGGTGTAATTTACTTTTAATGCATTTACTTTACGCAATTGTAATTTAATATCCGAAATTAAGCCCATATTTGCATTCTTATCAACCTTTAACGCTGTAGTAAGTACATTTTGAATGTCCTGAGGCTTTTTTGCCCTTTCTGCCAAAATATAATCTCCTACTTCATTAACATTGGCAAACTTATCGTTCAATTGTATTCTGGGTTCTGTTCCAAAAAGCTTTTGAAAATTTCCAGCTGGTTTACCAACAAAAATATAGATTATTCTTTCCTTTTTTTCTAGCTTCTTAATCTCACTTGCATTAGGTAAAACATTTTCTACCATAATGTCACTGTCCTTCATTACCGTAACTGTCATAAAGAAAAACAGGAGCATAAATACAATATCTGGCAGGGATGCCGTTGACATTACTGGTAAGGCCCCATCCTTTTTTTTCGCAAATTTTGCCATAGTTATAATTTAAATTTTATGTTCTTCTATATATTAATTAGCGGTAGATGTTTCTGCTTCAGATAGCTTCTGAGGAAATAATCCTTGAATCTCTTTCACCTTTTCCTTTAACTCATTCTTCACACTCGAAGAAGTTTTTGGGTCAAGGTACATTGCTTCCATTTCTGTAAAATCCATATTGTACAAACGTTGTGCTTCCCTATTACGCAAAGTATTGTATGCAGCTACTAGTTCATTTTGAACAGTAATATAAACACCATACTTTGTTTCACGGTCATTCCTCAACGATATAATGGCTTTTAAAGGATTATCAGAAGACCCTGGATCCTTTTCGCCTTTACAATAATTACAATATTCTTCACTACCAGCCGGTGCTCCTCCATTATCTAGAAAAGCGATAGCGTGTTCTCTTAACTCTTTAAGATCCATTAGCTCTTCTTCCACTAACAATTGACCGTTCTTATTAATATTAACGGTAAATATGTTTTTCTGGCGAATAATCGGTGGGTTTTCTGGTGGCTCCATTGGAGGCAACATACGATCTAATCCTGCATCTGTTGCAATAGTGGTAGTCACTAAGAAAAAGATAAGCAAAAGAAACGCTATATCTGCCATAGAACCTGCATTAACCTCTGGTGCTCCTGCTCTTCTTGCCATAATTTTATACGTTTTTTATTTACTAAACATCCTTTTTATTCCCGGTAACACCATTGCACCAATAGCTATTATGGTCAATATAAAGAAAACATTCAGTCCCGTACCTATATTCTTTATGGTACTTTCCGAAGTTTCTATTCCTTTATCAGCCATTTTAGATATATCTACATCTGTTCCGCTTGCCAGTCCGTAAGAAATTGCTACAACTAACAACATCCCACCAATACCAAATAAAATTTTCTTTAAATTACCTGGTTCAGAAAACATATTCTTAAATGCAAAGACCAGACTTGTTATAACCGCAAAGGCCAAAAGTATATAGGTCAATATGAACATGAAATTCATAGCACCGCTGTTTACCGCAGCAGCAGGATCCGCTTCAGACAACTCCCGTGTTGGAAGCTGAGTCCATAGCACAACCCCAATAAGGCTGAACACGGCTAATACTATTTTTAATATTTTTTGCATGATACTTTAGTATTTTAAGTTCGACTTATTTTTTGTGGTCAACCAACATATCAATCAAAGTGATTGATGAATCTTCCATATCATTTACAATACCATCAATTTTTGCAATGATGTAGTTATAAAAGATTTGAAGTATAATGGCAGTAATCAAACCAAATACCGTTGTTAATAATGCAACTTGGATATCACCTGCAATAAGGGATGCACTTAAGTTACCTACAGCTGCAATCTTTTGGAAAGCCTGTATCATACCTATTACTGTACCCATGAAACCAAGCATTGGTGCTACAGCAATAAATAAAGACAACCAAGAAACATTCTTTTCTAATTGTCCCATTTGAACTCCACCATAGGCTACAACAGCTTTCTCAGCAGACTCAACACTTTCTTCTGCCCTATCCAATCCTTGATAAAAGATGGAAGCAACAGGTCCTTTTGTATTTCTACAAACTTCTTTAGCAGCTTCTACACCTCCTGAAGCTAAAGCATCTTCAACTTGTTGCTTTAATTTAGAAGTATTTGTGCTTGCTAAGTTTAAATATATAATTCTTTCAATAGCTACAGCCAATCCAAGGATTAAACATAAAAGAACAATACCCATAAAACCGGCACCACCTTGTATAAACTGTTCCTTTAATACTTGTGTAAAACCTTTATCTGCTGCGACCTCATCTTGAAGCGTCACTGCAACAGTTGCTACTGTTGTTGATAGGTTTGAAACCATTGCTTTTGCATTTACCGTATTTGTACTTAAAACAAATAGTCCAGCTATTGCTAGGATCGAGAATAATTTTTTCATTTTTTCAAACTTAAATTTAGTTAGTTAATAGGGTTAAAGATAAAAAAAAATTGTAATTAAAAAATAAAATTTTACAGCAGAGAGGAAGGGATTCGAACCCTCGATACACTTTTGGTGTATACACGCTTTCCAAGCGTGCGCCTTCGACCACTCGGCCACCTCTCTAATTACTGTTAAGGTCGAACAATAAACAACAAAAAAGTTAGTAAATAAAATTTGAAGGGTTAATTTTATTGCATTTCTCCACGTAGGGAGGTTTCAAATATAGTTTTAAACAAATTATGGGAAACATTGCTCCCCAATAAATACATAAGCTTAGCTATTGCTGCCTCAGTCGTAATATCTTTACCATTAATGACTTGCATTTTTTTAAGGGCTACACTGGTTTCATATTGACCCAAGATTACACTACCACCAGAGCACTGGGTAACATTCACTATATGTAATCCATTATTAATTGCTTTTTTTAATTCTGAAACCAACCATTCTTCAGTAGGGGCATTACCAGCACCATAAGTTTCTAAAACCAACGCTTTAAGATTAGGGGCGTTCAAAACACTTTGTAGCACTTCTTTATTAAGCCCAGGGAACAATTTTAAAATGGCAACATTATTATTCATTTTTTTATGCACAATAAGTTTTTTTCCTTTTTTAGACCGCCATAAGTTCTCATGGTTCACTTTTAAATGCACACCAGATTCCACCAAAGTTGGATGGTTCAAAGAATCAAAAGCCTCAAAATGCTCTGCATTTATTTTAATGGTCCTATTGGCGCG
Organism: uncultured Flavobacteriaceae bacterium; assembly: GCA_964398035.1. GTDB lineage: Bacteria > Bacteroidota > Bacteroidia > Flavobacteriales > Flavobacteriaceae > Saonia. Next base: position 4,064 of record CAYNLI010000061.1, read on the forward strand.
GTATAATTTATATTCAAAATAAAGACCTACTTCTTGAATTACCGATTTGCCATTTTCCTTTAAAGAGGCTATTTGTATGCTTGTTATCAAATTCTCTTTTGCATCCGTTCTTAAATCCCCAATAGGCAATTGCGATCCCGTGAAAATTACTGGTTTGTTTAAATTCTCCAACATAAAACTTAATGCAGATGATGTATAACTCATAGTATCACTGCCATGCAAAACCACAAAACCATCATACTTATTATAATTTTCCTCAATATTGGTTGCAATGGATGCCCAATAGATAGTGTTCATATTGGAAGAATCAATAGGTGTATCAAAAGAGATACTATCTATATTACACCCTAACTGATTTAACTCTGGCACTCTTTCTAGAAGCTTATCAAAATCAAAAGTTTTTAGAACCCCAGATTTATAATCTTTAACCATACCTATAGTACCGCCCGTGTAAATTAAAAGTATGTTGGTTTCCGTTCTCATAATAATCTATTTATATACCAAATATATCTTTGGAATTTTGAGTGGTTATTGCTGCAATTTCTTCTATTGATTTTTCATAAATAACAGAAATCTTCTCTAACACCTTTACTATATATCCGCTTTCATTTCGTTTTCCTCTATAAGGTGCAGGTGCCAAATAGGGAGAATCCGTTTCCAAAACAATGTGGTTTAAATCAAATTGGTTTAAAAAACCATCTATTTTTCCATTTTTAAAAGTAACTACTCCTCCTATTCCTAGTTTCATATTATAGGATATTGCTTTTTGGGCCTGCTCCAAAGTTCCAGTAAAACAATGGAAAATACCAAATAAACCATTCCCCTTTTCTTCTTCCAAAACTTCAAATACCTCATCAAAGGCTTCACGACAATGTATTACAATAGGCAACTTATATTTTTTTGCAAGATTGATTTGAATTTTAAAAGCCTCTTGTTGCTCTTTCAAAAAGGTTTTATCCCAATACAGATCAATGCCAATTTCACCCACAGCATAAAACTTTCTGCTGTTCAGCATTTCTTCTACATGGGCAAGCTCATCCCTATAGTTCTCTTTTACATGCGTGGGATGCAGTCCTGTCATTAAAAAAATATTTTTGGGAAAGGCCTTTTCTAACGCTAACATTGATGCTGTATAAGTGGAATCAATTGCTGGAATAAAAAAACGTTCAATTCCTTTATCTATAGCATTTTGTATCACCTCATTTCTATCCGCATCAAAAGCCTCACTATAAAGATGTGTATGTGTGTCTGTTATAATCATAGCGCAAAAATAGGTTTATCTTTACAAAAAAAGAATGCATGCCCAATCTCAAAAAAATTTTAAAAAAGAAAAAATACATTAGAATCCCTTTAAACCTAACTACAACAAATCATTTTGAGGTCAATGCAAAAATAAATGGAGTTGTTGGGCGGTTCATTTTAGATACTGGCGCATCCAACACTTGTGTGGGTCTTGATAAGATTGAATTCTTTAATCTTATCACCAAAGAATCTAAAATAAAAGCTGCAGGAGCTGGCGCTACTGATATGGAAACACAAATATCTACCAAAAACCATATTGAGATCGGGTCATGGAAAAAAAAGAAATTAAAAATTGTCCTTTTTGATTTAATCCATGTAAACACTGCTCTAACAGCACACAAAGCATTGCCTGTAGATGGTATTATAGGTGCTGATATTCTAAAAAAAGGAAAAGCAATAATTGACTACAATATGAAGTGTTTATTTTTAAAGCTTAAATAAACCTCTATGGACTGGAAGTCCATAGTTTTAAAATAGCAATGAAATTGCTTTAAAAGATTATGATATCAAATCACTCATTATAAAAAATTAAAATATTAGTAACCAATGAGACTAAAACATTCATAGAAACTAAAGTAACTGCTATGAAATTGCAGGGTTTTAACCTTTAACTAGACAATAAACACTCCTCTTTATTCGTTACCTCTACAAAAAACAAGTCTTTTCCAAATTATCTTTTTATGTCTACAAGAATACCCCTCAAATTAAGAAGCTCAACTTTAATCATCATAGCTTTCTATTTTTTAATAGGATGCCAAAGCGATAATAATATATATAACCCTCAATCTGAGCTGCAATTACAGATTGAAGAACAATTAGGCAGTCTCGATATTTTAAAATTACCAAATACCAATGATTATCAAAATATTCCGCAAGACCCAAACAATAAACTTAGCCAACAAAAAATTGTTCTAGGCAAGTTTCTTTTTCATGAAACTGGCATTGCCCTAAACCCTTTACAAGAAATAGGAAAAGACACTTATTCTTGTGCAAGTTGTCATCATTCAAAAGCAGGGTTTCAAAGTGGAATGAAACAAGGCATTGGAGAAGGTGGTTCTGGATTTGGTCTCCATGGTGAAATGCGTGTTATTTCTTCAGAGTATGAAGAATCCCAAATAGACATTCAACCCATTAGATCACCAACAATTTTAAACACCGCTTTTCAAGAGGTTATGCTTTGGAATGGTCAATTTGGCGCTAAAGGCATTAATCAAGGCACAGAGGCCAATTGGACTGCCAATACACCAAAAGAAAACAATAATTTAGGATTTGAAGGGTTAGAGACACAAGCCATCGCCGGCATAGGAGTTCATAGGTTAAAAATTGACATAGACCTTATTATGAATAGCCCATACAAAACACTTTTTGATGATGCTTTTCCTGATTCTCCAATAGAAGATCGATATACTAAAATAAATGCAGGTCTTGCTATTGCCGCATTTGAGCGGACAATACTAGCCAATGAAGCTCCTTTTCAAAAATGGCTTAATGGGAGTAAAGGAGCAATGAGCGAAACTGAAATCAACGGAGCTCTGTTGTTTTTTGGGAAAGGTAATTGTTATACCTGTCACTCTGGACCAGGGTTAAATGGCATGGAGTTTCATGCCCTGGGCATGAATGATTTAAGCGGAGCAAATGTACATGGCATTTTAGACGAAGTTACAATCAAAGGAAGAGGTGGTTTTACAAACAACCCCGATGATGATTACGCTTTCAAGACTCCTACTCTTTACAATTTAAAGGATGTAAACCACTTAGGGCACGGAGGTAATTTTTCTTCAGTAAAAGAAATCATTGAGTATAAAAATGAAGCAATTGCTCAAAATACAATAGTACCTCAAGCTAAATTATCTTCGAAATTTCAAGTATTAGGGCTTACAAATGAAGAGATAAACCAATTAACCGCATTTATTGAAAATGCTCTCTACGACCCTAACCTTAAAAGATTTGTTCCTGAAAACACTCCACTAAATAATTGCTTTCCTAATGCAGATGCACAATCTAAAATTGATATGGGATGCGATTAATAGTTAAATGAATTATTTAAAAAGCTCTAGGTTTTACAGTTCCAAAGCCTTTTTAACATCATTATCCATCAGCAGTTCTATTGGGTTTTCCAAAGCTTCTTTAACTGCCACCAAAAATCCTACAGATTCTTTTCCATCAATAATTCTATGGTCATAGGACAATGCCACAAACATTATTGGTGCAATAACAACTTTACCATCCTTGGCAATAGGTCTTTCTACAATATTGTGCATTCCTAAAATTGCACTCTGGGGCGGGTTGATGATTGGTGTGGACAACATAGATCCAAACACACCACCATTAGTAATGGTAAATGTACCTCCTGTCATTTCATCTACAGTAATATCTCCTTCTCTAGCACGTATTGCCAATCTTTTAACCTCAGCTTCTACCCCTCTAAAGGTCAGTTTCTCTGCATTTCTAATTACTGGCACCATTAATCCTTTAGGACCAGATACAGCAATGCTTATATCACAGAAATCATAAGAAATCATTTCTTTACCATCTATCATAGAATTCACAGATGGATATAGTTCTAATGCTCTTGTTATAGCCTTAGTAAAGAAAGACATAAAGCCTAGGCCAACACCATGCTTTTCCTTAAAAGTTTCTTTATATTGCTTTCTCAACTCAAAAATAGGTGACATATCTACCTCGTTAAACGTAGTTAACATTGCTGTTTCATTTTTAACAGCCACCAAACGCTCTGCCACTTTTCTACGCAACATGGAAAGCTTTGAACGGGATTGTCCTCTCTCACCAGAAGATGTCCCCATAGACGGAACTGCTTTTACAGCATCATCTTTGGTTATTCTACCATCTTTTCCTGTCCCTTTGATTGTTGAAGCATCCAAGCCTCTTTCCGCTAATATTTTTTTGGCTGCTGGAGAAGCCGTGCCTGTTGCATAAGATTCTTTTTCTACAACTATTTTTGTCTCTTCTTTCTTTTCAATAACAGGAGAAGTCACAGTTTCTTTTGCATCACCTCCTTCGGGTTTTGGTGCGCTCGTATCTATTAAACATACCACAGCACCAACAGCCACAGCATCACCTTCTTCTGCTTTTAGCGTAATAGTCCCGCTTTCTTCTGCTGGAAGTTCTAAAGTTGCCTTGTCAGAATCCACTTCGGCAATAGCTTGGTCTTTTTCAACATAATCTCCATCCTCAACCAACCAAGCTGCTATTTCTACTTCTGTTATTGATTCTCCCGGAGAGGGAACCTTCATTTCTAAAATCATTTTTTAGATTTTTATGATAATAATTTATTTTTAAACAGTGTCAAAAACACTATCTATAACTGCTCTTTGTCTTTTTTTATCTCTTGTACTTGATCCTGGTGCAGGTACGGAAGCAAATGGTCTTGCGGCAACTTCCAACTTCACCAATTCAAACCGTTGCAACATAAAACTCCAAGCACCCATATTCTTTGGTTCCTCTTGTGCCCAAACATATTTTTTTACATTTGGGTAACGATCTATAACCTGTTGTAATTTTTCAGTATGCAATGGGAATAATTGTTCTACTCTAACCAAAGCCACATCGTTCCTTTCCAAGACTTCACGCTCAGCCAGTAAATCATAATAAAACTTTCCTGTACAGAACACCAACTTTTCCACCTCTTTTACCTCAATTGCATCATCAATCACCTCTTGGAACCGTCCGTTTGCCAACTCGCTTAATGACGAAACGGCCTTAGGATGTCTCAATAAACTTTTAGGTGTAAATACAATCAGGGGTTTTCTAAAATTACGTTTCATTTGACGACGCAATAAATGAAACATATTTGCTGGCGTGGTACAATCTGCAACAATCATATTATCATTGCCGCACATTTGCAAATAACGCTCCATACGCGCCGATGAATGTTCAGAACCCTGCCCTTCATATCCATGTGGCAATAAAATAACAATACCATTTTGCATTTTCCATTTATCCTCTGCAACTGATAAATATTGGTCAAAAATAATTTGGGCGCCATTACTAAAATCTCCAAATTGTGCTTCCCATATGGTCAATGTATTTGGATTTGCCATGGCATACCCATAATCAAAACCAAGAACACCATATTCTGACAATAAAGAGTTATAGATTTGCATTTTGCCCTTATTGACGGAATTTGTATTCAATAGATTGATGCGTTCTTCCGAAATTTCATCACGGAATATAGCGTGGCGATGGCTAAATGTTCCACGCTCCACATCTTGGCCAGAAATTCTCACATTAAAGCCTTCTTCCAATAAACTGCCATATGCCAATGTCTCGCCCATTCCCCAATCTAAAATATCGGTTTCAAAGACCATTTTTGCCCTTCCGTCCAAAATTCTCTCCGCTTTACGAACAAACTTTACTCCTTCTGGAGCTGTAGAAACAATTTTGGCAATATTTTTAAGATTTTTATCAGAATAAGAACTATCCACTGGTTGCAATATTTCGGCTAGCCCTTGACGTTCAAAATCTGTCCAACGCTCATGCATAAACTCCCTGACTTTGGAAGAATCCGATTCTTTGGATTTGGCATGTTCCTTTTCTAAAACAGCTTTAAAGTCTGCCACAATTTTTTTAGAATAAGACTCATCAATAGTCCCCTCAGCAATTAACTTATCTGTATATATTTTTAAAGGATTGTCATGTTTGGCTATTGCCTTATACAGTTTTGGCTGTGTAAAACGAGGCTCATCACCCTCATTATGTCCATATTTTCTATACCCTAATAGATCGATAAAAATATCTCTCTTAAATCTCATACGGTAATCCACTGCCATTTCAATTGCATGAACCACTGCCTCAACATCATCTGCATTTACATGTAAAACGGGGGACAACGTTACTTTGCCAACATCTGTACAGTAAGTACTGGAACGTGCATCCAAATAATTGGTTGTAAAGCCTATTTGGTTGTTTACCACAATATGAATGGTACCTCCTGTTTTATACCCACTCAACTGACTCATTTGAAGAACCTCATACACTATTCCCTGACCAGCAATTGCAGCATCCCCATGAACAATAATGGGTAAAATCTGCGAATCATCACCGTTATAATCACTGTCAATTTTTGCGCGGGTAATCCCTTCCACAACTGGAGCAACAGTTTCCAAATGAGATGGGTTTGGCACCAAATTCATTTTTAAAGTGCGCCCATTTTGGTAAGTTTTATCCAACGTTAACCCTAAATGGTATTTTACATCTCCATCAATATCCTTTTCTTCAAAATCTTTCCCTTCAAACTCACTGAACAATTCGTTCAATGGTTTACGAAAAATATTGACCAAGGTACTTAACCTACCACGGTGTGCCATTCCAAGAACACACTCCTTAACGTCATAATTTAAGACCGCATTGAACAACGCCACACTGATTGCAGGAATCAATGACTCTCCCCCTTCCAATGAAAAACGTTTTTGCCCAACATACTTGGTCTGTAAAAAGTTTTCAAAGGTCACTGCCTGGTTTAATTTGGAAAGTATGTATTTTTTGGAATCTGCCGAATAGGGTGGATGATTCTCATTCGCATGCAGTTTTTCTTGCCACCATGTAACAATTTCGGGCTTACGAATATACATATACTCTATCCCTATAGAATCACAATATACCTTGTTAAGATGATGTACTATATTATTCAATGTATTTGGGCCGATTCCTATAATCTCACCTGCATTGAAAACAGTTTCCAAATCTGCTGAGGAAAGTCCAAAATTTTCTATTTCCAGACCTGGCACATACTTACGCCTTTCTCTAACTGGATTTGTCTGGGTAAATAAATGCCCCCTGCTTCTATAGCCGTTTATTAATTTTACAACTTGAAATTCTTTTTGGAGTGATTCTGGAACCCCTTCCTGTTGCCCATTGGCAGAAACACCCATTTTATTTAGCAATGGAACATCTAGCTCATCTAAGGATGTTTCCATACCAAAATCATAGCCTTGAAAAAAAGCACGCCAACTTGGCTCTATGCTATCAGGATCTGTTAAATACTTGTCGTATAATTCTGCGAAAAAGGATGTATGCGCAGCATTTAAAAAGGAATATTTATCCATGAACTACTCTGTCAGTCAATTGAACAAAATTTAATCAAAAATACAACATTTAACTTTTCTAAATGTACCTTAGAGGGCATTAATAGAAAAAAATTAACAATAATGTTTAGAATAACCACAAACAATCACAAACTCCTTTTTTTTAGTCTTGTTTTTACATTTATCGCCACTTTTGGGTACTCACAAAACAACAATTTTAGGGAGAAAATTCATTATGGAGGTGGGCTAGGTCTTGGTTTTGGCTCTAATACTTTTAATCTTAGTATATCTCCAAGTGCTATTTATCAAGCAAATGAACAGTTTGCATTTGGAATTGGGTTAAACTATAATTATTATAAATTCCAAAATTTTAAGCTCCAAGCAGGCGGAGCAAGTCTTTTAACCTTGTTCAATCCCATAATGCCTATTCAATTATCTGCTGAATTTGAGCAACTTAGGGTAAACAAAAAATATGCTTTTTTTAATGGCAACATCTCCGAGACTTATTGGTCACCAGCACTTTTTATGGGATTGGGGTATTCTAATAGAAATATAACGGTTGGCTTAAAGTATGACATCCTTTATAATGATGATAAAAGCATTTATTCAGATGCTTTAATCCCATTTATAAGAGTCTATTTTTAGGAAGCGTACTTGGATTTAAACCATACTTTCTGCATTTCTCTTTTTAAGATCAGAAAAGTAATTTGTTCTGAAATATCTACCACATCCATGGAAATAATCTCTTTCACTTGTTTTTCAGAAACGTCAACTATATATAATAGGTTTAGATACTCAGGGAATTTTTCTAAAATTAGATGATAAATTTTTTCATGAAGAGCAACCTTCAATTCTTCTGGAATGATTTTCTTTGAAAAATCAATGGAAATATTGGCCAAGTTAAAATCCTTATTCAACTGCTCTATCAATTTTTGATAAAGATTTTGAACCTCGGCCTTTACCAATAGATCAATACTGTTTGAAAAATTCAACATCATGTATTACATACGCTAAATTCTCTGAAAAAGATTTATTTGTTTTTATAAACAACTCCGTTTTTCATGACAAAAACAACATTTTCCAAAGTTGCCACATTCTTAAGAGGGTTCTCTTCCACGGCAACAATATCGGCTAAAAACCCAGATTTAATCTGTCCAAGTTCTTCTTTTACTCCTAATAAATCCGCATTAGTAATAGTAGCTGATTGAAGCGCTTCAATTACCGGCATACCAACCTCAACCATATAACCAAATTCTTTGGCATTTAGACCGTGTGGAAATACGCCTGCATCTGTACCAAAAGCAATTGGAACTCCTTTTTTATACGCTTTTTTAAATGTGTTTTGAATTAACGGCCCTATTTCTCTGGCTTTCTTAGCGACCACTTCTGGAAAAAAACCTTCAATTTCAGCTTTTTCCGCAACTTGTTTTCCCGCGGTAATGGTTGGCACCAAATAACTATTGTACTGCTTCATTAATTCCATGGTTTCCTCACTCATCATTGTCCCATGTTCAATAGTTTTTATCCCTCCTTTAATGGCTCTTTGCATCCCTTCGTCCCCATGGGCATGTGCAGCGGTAAGCATTCCGTAATCCTTGGCAGTTTCTGTTATCGCTTTAATTTCCTCTATTGTAAATTGTGGGTTTTGACCACTCTTGGCAACACTCAACACTCCACCTGTAGCAGTTATCTTTATAACATCAGAACCTTCCTTATATCTTTGTCTTACAGCTTTTTTTCCATCTTCAGGAGAATTCACCACACCTTCTTTAGGTCCTGGGTCTCCCATCAAACTTTTTTTCATTCCATTAGTTGGATCGGCATGCCCTCCCGTAGTTGCTAAAGCTTTCCCAGCTGTATATATTCTTGGACCTACTACCTCACCTTTATCAATTGCATTTCGCAAAGCAATATTAACGCCTGAACCTCCCAAATCCCTCACTGTTGTAAACCCTGCCATTAGGGTACGTTTGGCATATACCGTAGATTTAAAAGCTATATCTGCCTCATTAAGAATGAACCTGTTCATATAAGCTTTTGGGCTAGATTCACTTTCTATATGCACATGCAAATCTATTAAACCCGGTAAAACTGTTTTATTTTTTAAATCAATGACTTCATCGTTCTTTGAACCAGATACAAATCCATTTTTAATACTCTTTATTTTATTCCCAGAAACAACTATTGTTTTTTCTGACAACATTTTTCCAGATGCAACATCTATTATATTCCCGCATTGCAAATAAATATCTTGACCTGTCAATACTAGTGCAAATAATAATCCTATTGGTAATAAAAGCCTCTTCATTTTATAATATATTTTGGTTATTTTCTTATTTTTTGTTCCCAGTCCCACGCAGATTTCATTGCTTCATCTAAAGTTGATTTCGCCTTCCATCCCAAAACGTCATTTGCCTTAGTGGTATCAGCATAAGCAGAAGTAATATCACCTTCTCTTCTATCAACAATTTTATAATTCAATTTCTTTCCTGAAACCTTTTCAAAACTTTGAATGACTTCTAAAACTGAACTACCTTTACCTGTTCCTAAATTAAATACTTCATAATTGTCATCATTCTTGTTCCCTAAAAGCCTTTGCAGTGCAGCTACATGGGCTTTTGCCAAATCCACTACGTGGATATAATCACGAATGCAAGTACCATCTCCAGTAGGATAATCATCCCCAAAAACTGATAATTGTTCTCTTAAACCAATACCCGTCTGGGTAATAAAAGGAACTAAATTTTGAGGCACACCTATAGGCAACTCCCCTATCTTTACACTTGGATGTGCACCCATTGGGTTAAAATACCTAAGTGCTATGGCCTTTAGGTTTGGTGTCACCTTACATATATCCCTAATAATTTCCTCTCCCATTTGTTTAGTGTTCCCATAGGGAGATTCTGCTTCTTTAACAGGCGCATCCTCGGTTATAGGCATTTTATCTGCTTGTCCATAAACCGTACATGAAGAACTGAATATAAAACTTGCCTTATTTTTTTTTGAAAGCTCCTGTAGCAAATACACCAATGTCCCTAAATTGTTCTCATAGTACAAAAGTGGTTTTTCAACACTTTCTCCCACAGCTTTGGATGCAGCAAAATGTATCACTCCCGCAATATCCTGATGCCTTTTAAAAAAATCCTGAACCTTATTTTTTTCCCGTAAATCAATTCTTTCAAAAATGGGAGCTTTCCTAGAAATGGCAATAATCCCATCCAAGACTTTTTCAGAAGAATTGGATAAATCATCAATAATGACCACTTCAAAACCTTCATTCTGAAGTTCAACTACTGTATGGGACCCTATAAAACCAAGCCCTCCTGTTACAAGTATTTTCATTCTTTTATTAACTTAAAAATTGAATAATTGTGTTGGTAATATGTGCTATCTGCTCATCATCCAATTCTGTGTGCATAGGCAATGAGAGTACTTCCTTTACCAATTGATTGGTCACAGGAAAATCCACTTCGTTATAACGCTCGTCCTTATATGCTTTTTGACTATGTAATGGAATAGGATAATACACACCACATGGAATTTCTTTTTCATTTAGATGTTGCACAAGAGTATCTCTTTTACCATCCAGAATACGCAACGTATATTGATGAAATACATGACAATTACAATTACTGTCATCAGTTAAACAACAATCGGGCAATATAGGTGTCACTATGTTTTCTTGTCCATTTAAAGCTTGGGAGTACTTTAACGCCGCTTGCCTTCTCTTATTATTATATTCATCTAATTTTGGCAATTTTACTCTTAATACTGCCGCTTGGATGGAATCTAATCGAGAATTTACTCCAACAACATCATGGTAATACCGCTTGTACATTCCATGGTTCACAACACCTCTTATAATATGGGCCAAATCATCATCATTGGTGAAAATAGCGCCACCATCCCCATAAGCTCCAAGGTTTTTTGAAGGAAAAAAAGAAGTTGCAGAAACATGGCCTATAGTACCTGCCTTTTGTTTCTTTCCATTGAACACACAATCTGCACCAATGGCCTGGGCATTATCCTCTATCACATAAATATTATGTTTTTTAGCAATTTCCATAATGGCACCCATATTGGCACATTGTCCAAAAAGGTGTACAGGAACTATTGCCTTTGTTCTGGGTGTAATCGCTTTTTCTATAGCCTTTGGGTCTATATTGAATGTATCAGGCTCCACATCTACTAAAACAGGGGTAAGCCTTAACAAGGCTATAACTTCAACAGTGGCCGCAAAAGTAAAATCTGTAGTGATTACCTCATCCCCAGGCTGTAAATCCAGGCCCATCATTGCAATCTGCAAAGCGTCTGTTCCATTGGCACATGGAATTACATGTTTAACCCCTAAATAGTTTTCTAATTCTTTTTGAAAAGCATGTACTTCTGGGCCATTTATAAAGGCTGATGTATCTAAAACTTGGAAAATAGAAGTATTTATCTGCTCTTTTATAGACTGGTATTGACCCTTAAGGTCTACCATTTGAATTTTCTTCATTTGAAGTGATTATTCTTAACAATATTACAAAAATACGGAACGGCAGACAATGAATCTATAGAAAGAAGCGTAATTTAGCGACAAACTATTTTATAGTGGCTTTTATTTACAATATCATCAACCATATTACTTGGTTTTTTCTTAAAATCATCGCTTTATTCAATTCTAAAATCAATCTTTTTGTTGAGGGCAGAAAAGAAACATTTTCAATTTTAAAAAAAGGAATTTCTAACGATGATGATATTATATGGGTGCATGCAGCTTCCTTAGGAGAATTTGAGCAAGGTCTTCCCATTATTGAGGAATTAAAATCCGCATACCCTTCCTATAAAATATTACTCACTTTTTTTTCTCCTTCAGGTTATGAAGTGAAAAAAAATACAGATGTCGCCAATATTGTCACGTATCTTCCTCTTGACACTAAAAGCAATGTTGAACAATTTTTAAATCTAGCCCATCCAAAACTCGTCATTTTTATTAAATATGAAATATGGCCCAATTATTTAACAGCCTTAAAGAAAAGAAATATCCCTACCCTATTGGCGTCAGCTATCTTCAAAGAAAAACAAGTTTTTTTTAAATGGTACGGCAGGTTTATGCGAAGATCACTTCATAATTTTACTTTCATCTTTGTGCAAGACAAAAATTCAGATAATCTATTGGAATCCATTAATCTTCATAATGTTTCTGTTAGCGGAGATACTCGGTTTGATAGGGTGAGTAAAATTCTTGAACAAGACAACACTCTGGAGTTTATGAATCAATTTAAACAAGATGAAACTTGTTTTGTTGCAGGTAGCACTTGGCCAGAAGATGAAGCTATTATGGTAGACTATATCAACACCTCGCCCAATCTTATAAAATATGTGCTGGCTCCCCATAATATAAAAAAAAACCACATTCTTGAACTAAAAAAAGCTTTTACCAAAAAAGTGGTATTATATTCCGAAATTAAAAATAATGACACAGCCAATTTTGATGTGTTGATTATTGATACTATAGGTCTACTGACAAAAATCTATAGTTATGCAAACATTGCATATGTGGGCGGGGGATTTGCTACAGGATTGCACAACACATTGGAGCCTGCTGCATTTGGAATCCCTGTTCTTATTGGCCCAAACTATAAAAGGTTTAAAGAAGCTGACGATTTAGTTTCACAAAAAGGAGTTCTGTGCACCAACAACAAGACTGAGTTTAAAAATTTAATGGATCAACTAACCTCCAGTTTAAAATTTCTTATCAAAACTGGAGAAATCAATGCACAATATGTATTGAAAAACAAAGGGGCAAGCATCCAAATCATTGAATATATCCGTACATTATTGTAAAGATTGTTCAGCTGCCCTATGAAACACCCTTTATTCTGTATATTACTGGCCTACATTAGCTTATTTGTGTTTTCTTGTGATGAGAAAATAAAGAAAGGTACACTGCCGCTACAAGAAAATCAGAGTGCTCCTGAAAATATTGACTCTCCTAAAATAGAAAAACCCATTCCAGATTCTGAAGAAAATTACCAAAAAAAGGTTAAAAAAATAAAATAAAATCCACTCCATTAGATACACTACGCTCTAAAACAGCTTAACTTTAATACCAGAAATTTTCTTTTTCATTTTTTTGTTAGCTTTACAAAAACTAACATAGAATGAATTCTAAAATTTTCCACATTTCCTTAACTGCCGCACTATCAGGATTTTTTATTTGGATTTGACACTGTAGTCATCAGCGGGGCAAATTTA
>CAYNLI010000062.1:0-10841 GCA_964398035.1 uncultured Flavobacteriaceae bacterium
ATCAGACTGGGGCAAAATATTAGCTATGTGTATACTACAATTTAATGTAGTTTATATTAAAATCCCTAGATTGGTTGGTTTGGTTGGAAAGGCTGCTTCGGCAGCCTTTTTTAGTTTACATTAGTAAAAACAATTGTGATTTATGTTGCCAGTATAAATTGTCCATACTACATTTGTACTCATCTCAAAGGGGTGCTGTAAAAAGCTGAGATTATACCCAACGAACCTGAGCAGGTAATGCTGCTAAGGGAATGCGTTAAACGCAACTTGGAATTTTTATGTTTCTATTGAAACGAAAATCATTTTTTAACAAGAATAATAGCCCCTTTTATTCGTAATTATTTTACGAATGAAAACTATATTCACAACATTGGCTGTATTTGGCCTAACCATGGGCATATCTGCCCAAGAACAACAAACAGATTCTTTAAAAAGCAAAGCAATTGTATTGGATGAGGTATTGGTCTCGGCCATTCGTGTAACCAAAGAATCACCAGTTACTTTTTCCAACCTTAAAAAAGAAGAGTTCGCTAGCCGTAATTTAGGGCAAGACATTCCTATTCTTATGAACTTTTTACCTGGAGTAGTTACCACAACAGATGCAGGTGCAGGAGTGGGCTACACAGGAATACGGGTTCGTGGCAGTGATGCTACCCGTGTAAATGTGACTATCAACGGTATTCCTTATAATGATGCAGAATCTCAGGGTACATTTTGGGTAAACATGCCAGATTTTGCCTCATCTGTAGAAAGTTTACAATTGCAGCGAGGAGTGGGAACATCCACCAATGGCTCAGGAGCTTTTGGTGCAAGCCTTAATCTTTTGACCGATGCAGTTTCTGAGAAAGCCTATGCCCAAATCTCCTCTTCAATAGGAAGCTACAATACATTGAGAAATAACATTAAGTTTAGCACTGGGTTATTGAATGACCACGTTGAAATCTCTGGCCGATTGTCACGTATAGCCTCGGATGGTTACATAGACAGGGCTTCTTCTAAGCTACAATCATACTTTTTACAAGGTGCTTATAAGGATGATAATACTTTATTGAAAGCATTACTTTTTGGCGGGCATGAAATTACATATCAAGCTTGGTATGGTACGCCCTTGGCTAGAATAAATAATGACGAAGCAGGAATAGAACAGTTTATTACAGATAATTTTCTTTCTGATGCAGAAGCCAATAATCTTCGTAACTCGGATAGACGGTATAATTACTATACCTATGAAAACGAAGAGGACAATTATAAGCAAGACCATGTCCAATTGCTTTGGAATCAGAAAATTTCTGAAAGCTGGAGTACCAATATTGCGTTGCATTATACAAATGGTAGAGGATACTTTGAGCAATATAAAGTAGAGGATGATTTTTCTACCTATGGTTTTACACCTATAAATGTTGATGGTGAGGAAGTAAATACCACAGATGTAATTCGCCGTCGCTGGCTGGACAATGATTTTTATGGAGCAGTTTTTTCAGCTAATTATACCAATGAAAAATTAAACCTGATTCTAGGTGGAGGATGGAACACTTATGAGGGAAGCCACTTTGGGGAAGTTATTTGGGCTCGTTTTGCTGGCAATAGCAGTATAAGGGATAGGTACTATGATAATGATTCTAAAAAAACGGACTTTAATCTATATGCCAAAGCCAATTATAAAATAGATGAACAATGGAGCTTGTTTGGTGATTTACAGTATAGAACTGTTGGGTACAGTGCCAATGGGGAGGACACAGGTTTGGTAGATGACACTTTTGATTTCTTTAATCCAAAAGCAGGTATTATCTATGATGTGAATCAAAAGAATAACTTCTATTTCTCTTATGCAGTAGCCAATAGAGAACCTAACAGAAATGATTATGAAAATGGAAACCCAAAATCAGAAAAATTAAATGATTTTGAATTGGGATGGCGTTATATTTCTCCAGATGTCCAAATTAATACCAACGTGTACTACATGAACTATAAAGACCAATTGGTGTTGACGGGTGAATTGAATGATGTTGGCGCGCCTCTAAGAGAAAATGTTGGTGATAGCTATAGAATTGGATTGGAGATTGATGCCAATGTCCAATTGGGAAACAAGTTTGTTTGGAGGCCCAATATTGCATTGAGCACGAATAAAAATGTAGATTTTGTATTTCAGCGTGATGGTGTTTTACAAGATTTGGGAGATACGGACATTGCCTTTTCCCCAAGTATTGTTGCAGGGAATATATTTACCTATATCCCTAAGAAAAATATACAATTATCTGTACTAACAAAGCTTGTGGGCAAGCAATATATGGGTAATATAGATGCCAAAAGTTCAGCCTTGGAAGCATATTCTCAAACTGATTTTAATGTGCAGTATAAAATTAAGACAAACTCTTTTATAAAAAGTATAGTGCTATCTGGTTTGGTCAATAATATATTTAATAAAGAATATGTGTCCAACGGTTATTTCTTCACCTATGATGATACATGGTCCGTTGCTGACCAAACCACAACTATTGAAGGAGCTGGTTATTATCCGCAAGCGGGAACTAATTTTTTACTGGGAGCTGTTTTTAATTTTTAGTATTATTATAAACTATAATAAAAGGATAGCATTATAATCTTATAGCGCTATCCTTTTATGCAAAAAAGACTTATTTCTTTAATGTTACAAATTGTAACAAAACCTATTAATCTTTTTTCAAAAAACCTTAATTTCAAAAGGTTGAAAATAATAAACAAAATGGCTGAGGGAAAAGTATTAAAATTTGTTTTGCCTAATTTTCTAAAGTTCATTTTAAGTTTGGTTTTGTTGTTGGTTAATTGGAAATGGATACGGTATTGCCACCAAAAGTTGTATGGTATTCCAGCATATCATAATAACGGTTGCCATCATCTGGGCGATTTAATTGTTGTCCTGTAAATAAGCTATATTCATATTCTTCACAGAAGCATACCGCAGTTTGTCCGTTGAGGTCCATGGTGGAACAAGAATTGGGTGCATGGTTAGGGCAACTGGCTTCAAAAGCCCTGAATGTATTAAAACCTGTGTTGATGATAAAAACACCACGGGTACCCACAGTTTGGTTGCCAATAAAAACGGCATTTCCAGTATTGGTCAATGGACTGTATAGCGGTAGGTTAAGGTTTACATCAAATCTAAAACCTATTTCTTGTAAATAGGGATTACGATTAGTTCTGTCATTACTACAAGACAGTAGTAAAACACCAATTATGATATAGTATAAACCCTTCATGTTGTGGATTGTATTTAACAAATGAACCACAAATTTGAGCAAAAAATATTTATATTTGTACTAAATCCTCTTCAAAAAGGGGATTTTTGTATTTATTTAACAATGAAGTCATGAGTAACATTTCTTATTATACGGAGGAAGGCTTAAAACATTTGAGAGATGAGCTAAGCCAGCTTAAAGATATAGAGCGCCCAAAAGCATCACAAGCTATTGGAGAAGCGAGAGATAAAGGGGATTTGTCTGAAAATGCGGAATATGATGCCGCCAAGGAAGCCCAAGGATTATTGGAGCTTAGAATATCTAAAATGGATGAAACCTTGTCTAATGCAAGGTTAATAGATGAATCCCAATTGGATATGTCCAAAGTTTTGGTATTGTCCACTGTAAAATTGAAAAACCAAACCAATGGTATGGAAATGAAATATACTTTGGTTGCAGAAAGTGAGGCGGATTTAAAGACTGGAAAAATATCGGTAACTTCTCCTATAGGGAAAGGTCTTTTAGGAAAAGAGGTAGGTGATGTGGCTGAGATATCCGTTCCCAATGGCACGCTAAAATTTGATGTTTTAGAGATTACAAGGGATTAATAACTTAATAAAGTTTTATATTTAATCCCATCAATATTGATGGGATTTTTTATTCTAAGAAAGAAAGTATGCCAAGTATTTTTACTAAAATAATCAATGGAGAAATCCCTTGTTACAAAATAGCAGAAGATGATGATTTCTTTGCTTTTCTAGATGTAAACCCCAATGCCAAGGGACATACTCTGTGTATTCCAAAAAAGGAAGTGGATAGAATCTTGGACTTGGATGAAGAAACATATTTGGGCCTTATGACGTTTTCTAGAAAAGTAGGCAAGGCCATTGAAAATGCTATTGATTGTAAGCGAGTGGGGATAACAGTAATTGGCTTGGAAGTACCACACGTACATGTGCACTTAATTCCTCTAAACAGTATGAAAGATGCTACGTTTCAACATAAAACGCCACTTGAAAAAGAAGATTTTTTAGAAATCGCAGAGAAAATTCGCTCTAAAATTAAATAGGTCTTTCTTACCTCCTTGTAAGGAGGGATTAAAGGATGTGTTTTAAAATTTAATAAAACCCTCCAAGTAAGCATAGATGCCAGCACTTATTAAAGTAATCAAGACTAATGTCAATATATAAAACAAGGTGGTATAACGAACTGTTGCTTTCTCTGGAACAACCATTTTTTGATAGTAGTCAAAAATCCGTTCAATATCCTCAGTCCATTTAACAGGATAAATTACAGAATTACATTTATTGCATTTAATTTGATTGGATACTTCTCCCGTTACCCTGTGGTACAATTTACCATATTTGTGTTTTTGATAAAAGGAAAGTTTCATATCCTGATTAAAACACTCGGGACAATTGTTGGTCAAATCTGCTTCTTTAATTACTTCTAGTTTTTCTGTTGCCATAATCTAGGTATTTGTTTTTAAAGATATCTGCATAATGGTACCTTCTTTACTGGAGGAAAGTACTTTGATTTTACCTTTGTGGTATTCTTCCACAATTCTTTTTACCAAAGATAACCCAAGTCCCCAACCTCTTTTTTTAGAAGTGAAACCAGGAGTGAATATATTCTGAAAATTATTTTTTGGAATGCCTTGCCCTGTATCGGAAACAAGCACTTTTACGTGGTTTCCATCAGGAACTATTTCAATAGAAATGCTGCCTTTCCCTTTCATGGCGTCTATTCCGTTTTTCACTAAATTTTCAATCGTCCAATTGTAAAGGGATTGGTTTAGCATAACAGGCATCTGTGATATTTTGGAATCAAAAGAAAAGTGAATCAATTTTGAACTCCTCAATTTAAGATAATCAAATGCTTTTTTTGTTTCCTCAACAATATCATGTTCTTCTAGTTTGGGCAAAGAGCCTATTTTGGAAAAACGTTCTGTAATGGTTTCTAACCGTGTAATATCCTTTTCTATTTCCTTGGTAATATTTGGGTTGATGCTTTCAGCCTTCAATAACTCGTTCCATCCTAAAAGTGAAGAAAGTGGCGTTCCAATTTGGTGCGCTGTTTCTTTTGCCATTCCTGCCCAAAGCTTGTTTTGTTCAGAAGCCTTATTTGTTTTAAAGAGGAAATAAATAACGGCACCAAACAAGAAAATAATTAATAACAGAGCAATAGGATAATATTTTAATTTATTGAGCACTTCAGAATTACCATAATATAAAGTGGCCAAATGTTCTCCTTTATCCTCTATTAGAATGGGGTTGTTCTCACTTTCAAACTTCTTCATTATTTTCTCTATCCTTCCCTTGTTTTGTGAGATTTCTTTGGGCATATTGTTTACCCTAATAGAGCCGTCTTTGTTCACTAAAATCATTGGGGTAGATGTATTGCTCTGGAAAACCATTAAAGTCAGGTTTCCTAATTCTGCTGTTGCAGATGACAATAATAGCTCAGATTGTGCTGTTGCCCAAATTTCCATCTTATGGCGTTCCTCTTCCTTAAATTTTTTAAAAAAACTGTTGGTGTTCCATAGAATAAGGCTTACAATAACAAATACAGCTATTAATATAATAAAATTAGAAGTTTTCTTTTTTGGATTAAAGTTCATCCGGTTGGGTAATTGATTTTAAATATAACTTAAATTGCTCAAAGATGTTGTGTTTGGTGATAAACCAAAGGGTTTAATTACCCACAATTTTGTTTACATTTGTCACCTATGGCAAGGATACTTTTTTAAGCCCTTAAAAGAAAGTCATGTAAGAAGTAAAATGAAAAGAATACAATTGTTTGAGTTTGAAGATTATGATTGGTTTCCAAGCTGGTTGCGTGTCTGCATGACCAATTTAATTGTTGTGCTACATAAATTATTGGGGGTTAGTGATGTTTTGGCCAATTTGGTGGCACAAGCTCTTATAAAAAGCAAAGCAACACAAATTGTTGATTTGGGTTCTGGGTCTGGTGGTGCTATGCCAGAAGTGATGAAAATACTTCATGGTTTTGATAGGTATAAAAATGTTAATCTGATTATGACCGATCTGTATCCAAATGCAGAAGTTGTCACCAAATTTAAAAGTCAAAATAACCCGAATATAAAATACCATGAATCATCTGTGGATGCTACGGATATTGCCAATGCGCCTCTGGGATTAAAAACAATGGTGAACTGTTTTCATCATATGAATCCTAAGAATGCTAGAAAAATATTGGAATCAGCACAAAAAAACAAACAACCCTTGTTGATTTATGAAATGGCTCAAAACAATATACCGCAATTGGTATGGTGGGTATTGTTGCCCATTTCTTTGGCAATTTTAATGATAAGCGTACTCTTTATGACTCCTTTTGTAAAGCCTTTAACATGGAAACAATTGGTGTTTACCTATATTATCCCAATTATCCCTATTTGTTATGCATGGGATGGACAAGCCTCTATGCCCAGAATGTACACCTTAAAAGACATGGATGTGCTTTTAGAAGGGTTAGAGACTGATGAATATACTTGGGAGAAAGCCATAATGTATAGGAAAAAAGGTAAAAAATTGGGAACCTATGTATTGGGACTTCCAAAAGTAGATACAACAAACAAATAAGAAAACAATAGAGAATGGAAATACAGGGAAAAATTAAAATGTTGGATGAGACCAAAATTTTTGGCAACAACGGGTTTAGAAAGAGAGAGGTTGTAATAACAACAGACGAGCAATACCCACAACATATTTTGGTAGAATTTGTACAGGACAAATGTGATTTGTTGAACAGTTTTGCACTAGAACAAGCTGTGAAAATAAGCATCAATATAAGAGGTAGGGAATGGGTTAACCCACAAGGGGAAACTAGATATTTTAATTCTATTCAAGGATGGAGAATTGAAAGCTTACAACCAGAAGCTGCAGGTTCCAACAGTGAAATGCCACCAACGCCACCAATGGAAGCTTTTGAGCCTGCAGATGATTTAAATGAGGAAGATCATGATGATTTGCCTTTTTAATAATAAGTAAAAACATTGATAATGAATCCCATGAGCTAATGCTTGTGGGATTTTTATTTATAAACCTAAAAGAGTTGAACAAAGAGGAGAATCAACCCATATTTTTCTTGACCAATACATTGGAATTTCCTTCTGTGGAATATGCCGATGAAGAAGGGTTATTGGCAGTTGGCGGGGATTTGTCCCCAGAACGATTGCTATTGGCGTACCATAATGGAATTTTTCCATGGTACAATGAAGACTCCATTATTTTGTGGTGGAGCCCAGACCCAAGAATGGTATTGTTTCCTTCTAAACTAAAGATTTCTAAAAGCATGAAAAAAGTGCTGGGCAGCAATCAGTTTAGGTTGACAAAGAATACATGTTTTGAAGAAGTAATAAATAATTGCGGAACAATAAAAAGAGGAGATCAGGAAGGAACATGGATTGTCCAAGAAATGAAATTGGCGTATATAAAGTTATATAAAATGGGAATTGCCCATTCCTATGAAGTATGGGAGAAAGATGTTTTGGTTGGAGGATTGTACGGAGTGGATTTAGGGCATGTATTCTGCGGGGAAAGCATGTTCAGCACTACAAGCAATGCCTCTAAATTTGCCTTTGTGAAAATGGTACAAGAACTGGAACAAAAAAACTACGCGCTTATAGATTGCCAAGTGCATACCAAGCATTTGGAAAGTTTAGGAGCAGAAGAAATTTCTAGAGAGGAATTTATGAAATTTTTAAAAATTACACCTCATTATATCTAAAACAACCCACTTCATGGTCGTTCACCATCCCTGTGGCCTGCATTTGGGCATAAATTACGGTACTGCCAACAAACTTAAACCCTCGCTTTTTAAGGTCTTTGCTAATTGTATCGGATAAAGGTGTGTTTGCTGGTGCGTCTTTATAGTTTTTAAAACTATTTTTTATGGGTTTGTCATTTACAAAACCCCAAATATACTTGCTAAAACTGCCATATTCCTCTTGTATTTTAATATAGGCCTGTGCATTGGATACCGTGGCTCTTACTTTCAGCTTGTTTCTTATAATACTGGCATCTTGCAATAGAGATTCTATTTTGTCTTCCCCATAAGAGGCTATTTTTTTATAATCAAAATTATCAAAAGCGGATCTAAAATTTTCACGCTTCCTAAGAATAGTAATCCAACTTAATCCAGCTTGGAAGGTTTCAAGGACTAAAAACTCAAATAAAGTATCATCATTTTTTTCAGGGACACCCCATTCGTTATCATGATAAGCTTCATAAAGCGCATCACCAACACACCAACCACATTTACGTTTTTTCATAGAACTAAAGATATAATAATTAGCTGATTTTTTCAGAAATATTGGGAAGTGTAAGGTTTTGAGATTTGAGGACATTAATGTCACCCATGTTACAATCTAGTAACTAAAATAGAAGTAACTTTACTCTAAAATAGAAGAAATGCAAATACTTGAAGATAAAACAACTAAAGAGCTTATAAAAGAAAGTTTATCTAAAGGGATTCCTTACCAAGAGTATAGGACTATGTTAGAAGACTTGGTTAAGGAAGGTAAATCTACAGGAGAAAATCAAACAGAAGTACTTAGCAATCATACCTTGTTGAACCATAAGCGAATGAAACGTTGGGACAAAACATTTAAAATTAACATTGATATTGCCCATAAAGCGAATAAAAAAATCACTTGGATTGTGCTCACAGAAAGTTGGTGTGGAGATGCAGCTCATAGTATGCCCATAATGAATAAAGTTGCAGAGCAAAATCCCAATATTACATTTAAAATATTATTGCGCGATGAAAATTTAGGATTAATGAACCATTTTTTAACCAATGGTACACTGTCCATTCCAAAACTTATAATGGTTGATGATGAAACAGGCGAAGTAGTTGGTGAGTGGGGATCAAGACCTAGCACTGCTAATGAAATGGTTGAAAATTATAAGAAGAAACATGGAAAATTAACAATCGAATTTAAAGAAGAACTACAAGTTTGGTACAATAAGGATAAAGGGCAAAATACAGTGGATGATTTGCTAAAACTACTTGCTTTGGAATAAGTAGGTAATGGTTCCTTTTTGGTTAATTTTATTAGAAGAATTAAATCTGGCTTTCAATGCATAGGCTATTGCATTGTCCACTAGACAACCATTGGACGTGTTTGAGCTTTTTTCATTATAGTTGGCGTCCACAACTTGTCCAAAATCATCTACTTCTATATTTATGACCACTTTGCCTCCTTCAATACAGGTGTAGATTGGCGGTGGTAACACATAAGCGTTCCGTTCTACCAATGAGTAGGTAATAGAGGTTCTCTTTTCCGCCAAATTATTGGTGAATTCTTGTTTTTTTGCGTCCCTTTCCTCAAGCTCTTGCTTTTTCTCTTCTCTTTTTTTGGCAAGCTCTTTTACTTTGGCAGCGTACTCTGAATCTGAAAAATCGCTAGGTTCACTATTGTCTTCACTGTCAGCTCTTTCTTCCAGTAATTCTTCCAAAGTTTTTAATGGTTCTGGATTGCTATAACTGGTTTTTGCAGTCTCATTAAATGCCAAGTGACTTTTAATAGGGTCGGCCTGTGCCAGTTCTTTAGACAGCTTTTCCTCTTCTTCTATGATTTTTTCCAATTCCTCATCAGACAATAATTCAATAACATATTCATCTTCTTTTTCCTTGGATCCTAAATGAATATTGTACAGGGACAGCACCATAAGGGACATGGAGAAGAATGTTATTAAAAATGATAACTGACTTCGGTTTAAGTTCATAGTGCTATAATAACCTATTTTTACGAAAAATATTTCAATAAAATCTTAAAAGAAAAGGAAAAACTATTTCTCTTGGGATTCATTCAACAAAAGTGTTTTTTCAAAATCTTCTGGTGTTAGCCCTTTATCTACGTTGTAATCCCCTATTTTGGTTCTTCGCAATTCCGATAAATGCCCCCCAGAACCCAGGGCTTTACCAAAATCATGTGCTATAGAACGTATGTAGGTGCCTTTGCTGCAAACTATCCTAAAAGCTACTTTTGGTAATTGTATTTGGGTAATTTCAAAGGTCAAAATCTCTATGCTCCGTGATTTTATTTCCACTTTTTCTCCTTTACGAGCATATTCATACAAGCGTTTTCCGTCTTTTTTTAAGGCTGAAAAAATAGGTGGAACCTGTTCAATCTCACCTGTAAATGGATGGGTTGTTTTATGGATTAGTTCTTCTGAAATGTGGTCAATAGGAAATTCTTGGTCTATTTCTGTTTCTAGGTCATAGGATGGTGTAGTGCCACCTAGGGTTATAGTTCCCGTGTATTCTTTTACTTGCCCTTGGAGTTCTACTATTCTTTTAGTGAATTTTCCTGTACAGATCAATAAAAGACCTGTGGCCAAAGGGTCTAAGGTGCCAGCATGCCCTACTTTAATTTTTTTAAGGTCGAATTTCTTGCGGATATTCCATCGGAGCTTGTTTACTACTTGAAAAGATGTCCATCCCAAGGGTTTATCAATAAGCAATAATTGCCCGTTTAAAAAGTCTTCTTTAGTTTTCAATACGTTACAATAGATTGGTCAAAAAATAATAACTAGGCAAAATAGCTATACCCAATAGCAATCAACCCAACAATTAGACAATAGATGGCAAAATAGGAAA
>CAYNLI010000062.1:10941-15446 GCA_964398035.1 uncultured Flavobacteriaceae bacterium
CTATACCCAATAGCAATCAACCCAACAATTAGACAATAGATGGCAAAATAGGAAAGCTTACTTTTTTTTACCAATTGAATCATCCAAGTACATGCACCCAACCCTGCAATAAAAGCAGCAATAAAACCTGCTCCCATAGCCACGGTTTGTCCGTCATCAAAATTAAGATCACCACTAAGAACATCTTTTCCTATTTTTCCTAAAATAAGGGGAACGACCATAAGGAATGAAAACCGGGCCGCTTTCGTTTTATCGACCCCAAGTAAAACCGAGGTGGAAATAGTGGCACCACTTCTGGATATTCCGGGCAACATGGCAATGGCCTGTGAGATTCCAATGATAAGAGCTTTTTTATTGGTTACTTTTTTGGTGGTGTCCTTGGCCTTATCAGCAAAATAAAGAAGCACAGCTGTAATCAATAACATAAAACCAACAAGTTGAATATTACCTCCAAAAAAGGCTTCCAACTGTTCTTCAAAAAAGAGCCCTACTAAAACAGCGGGAATCATGGAGATTATAATTTTCACGGAAAACTGTGATTCCTCATTCCATTTAAACTGAAAAAGTCCACGTATAATTTCCCATACATCTTTCCTAAAAACGACCAATGTGCTCAGTGCCGTGGCAAAATGTAGCACAACGGTAAAGAGAAGGCTTTCTTCAGGGACTGAATTGTCTCCTAGAATAGCTTTTCCCAGTTCTAAATGTCCACTGGATGATACGGGTAAAAATTCAGTCAGTCCTTGTATGATTCCAAGGATGATAGCGTCTAAAATATCCAATTATTTTTTATTCTTGTGTGGGTTCAACAAAATGGCATATACTTCTATGCCCAGACCAATCAAGACCAAAGTAGGCGCCAATCGTATTCTTCTAAAATTGTAGATGTCAGGATTAAAAACATTGGGGTCATCACTTCCGCCCCCACTCATTAAAATAAAACCAAGAGTTATAAAGGCGAGCCCTATGAACATAAACAGATAGTTTTTTTTCTGAAAAATAAACTCAGATTTTGGTTTCTGGATTTTTTGTTGCTTTTTGCTCATGCTACAAATTTAGTAATATAAATCATCAGTCCTTAAATTAAGAAAGCGTTGGGTTGCAAAATAGGTGCTAATTAAGGAAATTAACAGCCCCAAAACAAAAACTCCAACAAAAAGAATAGTTAAAGTTATTGGGTCTTGGAACAAGTTGAGTTCAGGAAAATTCTTGTCTATATAATACAATGCAACTGCTAACCCTATGAGTGCCAAAAAAGCACCCAGCATTCCCAATTTAATATTGGTCCATAAAAAAGGGCGACGGATAAATTTTTTTGTTGCCCCAACCATTTGCATGGTTTTTATGATAAACCGCTTGGAGTAAATGGACAATCTAATGGAGCTATTGATCAATAACACAGCTATAAAAGTAAAAATAGCACTGGCCACCAAAATCCAGAACCCAATTCTTTTTACATTATCATTCAATAAGGTAACCAAAGGCTTGTCATAACTAACCTCGTCCACATAGGCTTTGGAAGAGAGGTCAGCTGCTATTTCCTCTATTTGTTCTGGAGAAACAAAATCAGCATTAAGGTTTATATCAATGGAGTTTTTCAGGGGATTATAACCCAAAAAATCTAAAAAGTTCTCTCCAATTTCTTCACTGTGCATTTCTGCAGCATCTTCTTTGGACACATAGGTGGCGGTTTTGGTATATTCTGCCATGGCCAAACTCTTTTGCAATTGATCCACTTCCACTTCTTTGGCATTGTCCTTTAAAAAGACAGATATGGTAATCTGCTCCTTAAAATGGTTTGCCATTTTTTTAGTGTTCACTACCAAAAGCCCAAGAACCCCAAGTAAAAAAAGCACCAAAGCAATACTCAACACTACAGAGAAGTAGGAAGAGATTAATTTTCGTTTTTGGTAGCGTTCAAAAGATTTGCTCATAACAGACTAAGAATACGTAAAAATAGAAAAGTAATTTTAATAATCGGTAGTTGACCATACGTTCATTGTAAACCGATAAACTTTCCCCTTTCGTTGATTAAACTTATTTTTGCGGACTAGAAGAAATACAGACGATGAACTACGATTTTAGGGAGATTGAAGACAAATGGCAAAAATACTGGGCCAAGAACCAAACTTTTAAGGCTGAGAACCATTCCAGCAAACCAAAATTCTTTGCTTTGGACATGTTTCCCTATCCCTCTGGTGCAGGTTTGCACGTTGGGCATCCACTGGGATATATTGCCAGTGATATTTATGCCCGTTATAAAAGACACAAAGGGTTTAATGTGCTACATCCTATGGGATATGATTCTTTTGGATTGCCTGCGGAACAATATGCCATACAAACCGGTCAGCACCCTGCAATTACTACTGAAACCAATATAAAAAGATACCGTGAGCAGTTAGATAGGCTGGGTTTTTCGTTTGACTGGAGTCGGAAAGTACGTACGTCTGACCCAAAATATTATAAATGGACGCAGTGGATTTTTACCCAATTGTTCAATTCATGGTACAATATTGATACAGATAAGGCCGAAGATATTAAAGGTTTGATCACTGTTTTTGAGACTTCTGGCAATAAAAGCATCAATGCTGTATGTGATGAAGATATAGATGCATTTTCTGCTAATGATTGGAAAGGGTATTCTAGCAAACAAAAGCAGGAAGTTCTGTTGAAGTATAGATTGACATATTTGGCGGAAACCGAAGTAAACTGGTGTCCAGGTTTGGGAACAGTACTTGCCAATGATGAAATTGTAAACGGAGTTTCAGAACGCGGGGGACATTCTGTAGTACGTAAAAAAATGACGCAATGGAGCATGCGTATCAGTGCCTATGCCCAGCGTTTGATAGATGGGCTGCAAGGACTGGATTGGCCACAGCCACTTAAAGATTCGCAGACCAATTGGATTGGAAGGTCGGAAGGCGCTTCTGTATCTTTTAATATTATTCAGGATAAAAATGTCACCCTGAGCGGAGTCGAAGGGAAAATAGATGTATTTACCACTCGTCCCGATACCATTTTCGGAGTAAGTTTTATGACCTTGGCTCCAGAGTTGGATTTAGTGCACCAAATTACCACTCCAGAACAAAAAGCTGAGGTGAAAGCCTATATAGAAACTACGGCAAAGCGTTCTGAGCGTGACCGTATGGCCGATGTAAAAACTATTTCGGGTGCTTTTACAGGGGCGTATGCAGAACATCCATTTACCAAAAAACCCATTCCTATTTGGATTGGCGACTATGTGTTGGCGGGCTATGGAACTGGGGCAGTAATGTCCGTTCCCTGTGGTGACCAACGCGATTATGATTTTGCAAAACATTTTAAGATTGATATTCCCAATATTTTTGAAGGCATTGATATTTCTGAAGAAGCCTTTGCTGATAAAGCAACTACCATTATTGGCAATTCAGATTTTCTAAATGGTTTGCCATATAAGAAAGCAGTGA
Organism: uncultured Flavobacteriaceae bacterium; assembly: GCA_964398035.1. Classification (GTDB taxonomy): domain Bacteria; phylum Bacteroidota; class Bacteroidia; order Flavobacteriales; family Flavobacteriaceae; genus Saonia. The sequence continues at coordinate 14,388 of CAYNLI010000062.1, forward strand.
AACTTGCCATTTACGAACTGGAAAAACTAGGTCAGGGAGAAGGAAAAATAAACTACCGTTTGCGTGATGCTGTGTTTAGCCGTCAACGGTATTGGGGGGAACCGTTTCCAGTGTATTATAAGGACGGAATGCCACAAATGATTGACAAGAAATATTTGCCTATACCATTACCTGAAGTTGAAAAATACCTTCCTACAGAAACTGGCGAACCCCCTTTGGGGAATGCCACAGTTTGGGCTTGGGACACAAATAATAATAAAGTGGTTTCTAATGAGCTTGTCTCCCTGAGCGTAGACGAAGGGTCTTCTAGCGACAATGGCATTTATCCTCTTGAACTGAACACCATGCCAGGTTGGGCAGGGAGTTCCCAGTATTTTAACCGATACATGGACCCCAATAATGAAGATGAAATTTTCTCCCAAGAAGCCATCAACTATTGGCAAGATGTGGATTTATATATAGGAGGTAGCGAGCATGCCACAGGGCATTTATTGTACTCCCGTTTTTGGCAAAAATTTATGTTTGATAAAGGTTTGGTGCCCAAAGATGAATTTGCGAAAAAACTGATCAATCAAGGGATGATTACGGGGACTAGTGCTTTTATCTATATTGTTGAGCCACTTTTTGGATATAAAGAAAAAGAGAATCATAAAATGCCTTTAGCAAAATTGGATTCAAAATACTTGATGTCATTTTCCTTAATTGACAAAGAAAACCCAACTGAACTTAATGGGCAACTTAGATTCAATAATATAAAGCTTGAAAAGTTGTTTTATAAAAAGTTTGTTGCTAAATATTCAAAAAAAAACATCCCTAAAGAAGAATCTAATTATATTAATGAACTTGAAATAACAGGTATTTTTGCATACAAGCGTCATGTTCCAATTGATTTGCTTAAGGGAACATCTGATGAATTAGATTTGAATAAATTTAAAACGGAACTTGGATATCATGATTTAAAAAATGCTGAGTATAGATTGGATGACGGTAAATACATTGTAGGTAGAGAAGTAGAAAAAATGTCCAAATCCAAATACAATGTGGTAAGTCCAGATAGTA
>CAYNLI010000062.1:15546-17243 GCA_964398035.1 uncultured Flavobacteriaceae bacterium
GAAAAAATGTCCAAATCCAAATACAATGTGGTAAGTCCAGATAGTATCTGTGAGGAGTATGGGGCAGATTCTTTACGCCTCTACGAGATGTTCTTAGGGCCTTTGGAGCAATCCAAACCATGGAACACGGCAGGTATTACGGGCACTCATAGTTTTCTTAAAAAACTATGGCGTTTGTATTTTAATGATAATGGCGCAAAATTCACAGATGCAGCACCAACAAATGAGAATCTAAAAACATTGCATAAAACCATTAAAAAAGTAGAAGAGGATATAGAGAATTTCTCTTTTAATACATCGGTTTCTACGTTTATGATCTGTGTCAATGAGCTATCCACCCAAAAGTGTACCAGCAAAGCCATTTTAGAACCTTTGGCTGTTTTGGTCTCGCCTTATGCACCACATATAGCAGAGGAGCTTTGGAGTAAAATGGGACATACAGCATCTCTTTCTACAGCAGATTTCCCAATATTTGACGGGAAATATTTAGTAGAGAGCAGTAAAGAATACCCTATCTCCTTTAATGGTAAAATGCGCTTTAAGATGGAGTTGCCATTGGATTTGTCCAAAGAAGAAATAGAAGCCGCTGTAATGGCGCATGAAAAGACACAGGCACAATTACAGGGAAGAACCCCTAAAAAGGTGATTGTAGTCCCCGGGAAAATTGTGAATATTGTAGGGTAATTTTATGGAGAACATTGAAATTTTAGGCCTAGTGGCCGCTGCGTTTACTACTTCTGCCTTTGTGCCACAGGTATATAAGGCATGGAGACATAAATCAACCAAAGATATTTCATTGGCCATGTACCTCATATTTGTTTTGGGACTCACTTTATGGTTTATTTATGGAGTGCACCATAATAGTCTATCTATTATGTTGGCAAATGGAATCACAGGGCTTTTGGCCATTGTTGTAATCGTGCTAAAATTAAAGTACAAATAGAAGGGATTAGACACCTTGTCAGTATAGAAAACCCCGCCAATCCTTAAAATCATGCTTAGGGTATATTGGCGGGGTTTTTGCTTTTATATGGTATATTTAGTAAACTAAAAACAGAAAATTATGTTTGGATTTGATATAGGTTATATAGTCATAGCTGGAGCTTTTGGACTCCTTAGTATGTTAATCAGTAACCGATTAAAAAGTAAGTTCAAGAAATATTCCAAAGTGCATTTGCGCAATGGAATGAGTGGTGCAGAAATAGCAGAAAAAATGTTGGCAGACCATGGGATAAGGGATGTAAAGGTGGTTTCTACTCCGGGAATGTTGACGGATCATTATAATCCTGCTACAAAGACGGTAAATTTAAGTGAAGGTGTGTACGGTCAGCGTAATGCTTCTGCAGCGGCTGTTGCAGCACATGAATGCGGACATGCCGTACAACACGCCAAAGCATACAGTTGGTTAAAAATGCGTTCCAATTTGGTGCCGATTTTAAATATTACTTCACGGTTTTCCATGTGGATAATTTTCGGGGGTCTAATGCTAATGGGAACAACTGCTATTGGCGGTACTATTGCTTGGACAGGTGTTGCACTTTATGGTATAGGAACATTGTTCAGTTTTATTACGTTGCCAGTGGAGTATGATGCCAGTAATAGAGCGTTGGCTTGGTTAAAAAATAAGAATATGTTAAGCCAAGAAGAATATGCGGGTGCTGAAGACGCTTTAAAATGGGCCGCTAGGACTTATGTGG
>CAYNLI010000063.1:0-16782 GCA_964398035.1 uncultured Flavobacteriaceae bacterium
TTACTATCTGTCTTTTTTGTGGTAATGTGCTTGGAGTGTATTTTGTTATCTTTTGTTATCTTTTCATATTCCTCTTTGCTGACCACTTTTCCATTTAGTCTTATAATTTCTTTTCCGTCAATATTTTCAATTTCAATTGTTTCATGTTCACCATATGATGAATGCACCCAAACATTGTTCTTCCCATTTCCATGAGTGGAACTTTTAACAATGATTTCATGTTTCTCATCATCGGTATCAATATCTTCATGAATGGCGAAACTATAATTTCCATCAAATTCAATATTTTTGTTGCCCACAAAAATATTTTTATCTTCATCAATGGTTATATATATCGATTTAATTGGTGTATCTGAACCTGAATTGTATGAGCTGCTAAATGTACTTCCATCATCTTTTTTTCCACTAATATGAATTGATATGCTTACAATTTCATTCTCATTATTATGAACCACTGTATATGAAAAATCAATACCATCTTTGGCTATATCCTTTTTCATTGTTTCCATTTCTTCATTAGAAGTGTTCTTAGTGATAATGAATTCAGTTTTTTTAATATGTATATCAACTTCATTGGAATCCTGAGCTACTACTTTAGTGTTAAAGGCAAAGACAAAAGCTATTAATAATGGTAGCGCCAGGCTATATTTCCATAAATTCTTTTTGTTTGATTTTGATTTGTGTAACATAACTATTCGTTTTTTGATTAATGAATTATAAAAATTATTTGTGATTGATGTGCAAAATTGATTGCCAGCTCCTTTTACAAGTGCATATTGGTATGTTTTTATAGAAGACATATCTTGTGTGGCATGTGCATCTGCCAAAAATTCTAAATTTTGTTGAATACTTTTTTTATACAACCAAACCATTGGGTTGATCCAAAATATGATTGTTGTAAAATGTGCTGTTAAAATATCTATTGAATGCCATTGGGAGCTATGAACTTTTTCATGTTGTATAATGGCATCAAGTTCTGCTGTGTTGTACAATGTAGGGTTGTAAACTATATACTTAAAAAAGGAGAATGGGGTTACCTCCCTTGTTGTTTCTATATATACATAACCATTTATTTTTTTTGATTCATTTTTACCAATCAATTTTCGCAATGAAAGTAATTGGATAATAAATCTAATGGTCAATAATACAACTCCTGAGCAGTAGATTACGAATAAAATCTGCATCCAGTTAAAATTGGTTTCAATAGACGTAGAGCCCATGGCTACGTTGCTTAGTTGGCTATCTGCATAAATTATATAATTTGTAGCATCGATATATTTGGTTATGTAAACAAAAGGAAAAATAAATGTGGATAATATTCCAGCCATTAAAAAATGTCTGTTCCCAGTAAAAAAAGTTTCTTTTTTAAGTCCTATTTGATACAGTGAAAAAAATATAAGTAGTACTCCAGATGCTTTTAATATATACTCTAAAAAAGTTTCCATTTATTTCTTTTTCTCAATTAGGTCAATAATTTCTTTTAACTCTTCTACAGATATTTTTTTTTCACTTGCAAAGAAGGACACCAAGCTTTTATATGAATTGTCATAGTAATCAGAAATTGTGGAATTGATGAATTTTTTCCTGTAGGCTTCCTTGGAAACTATAGGAAAGTATCTGTGAGTGTTTCCAAATGCCTCATGGGTAACAAATTTTTTATCCTCTAGATTACGAACAATAGTAGATAGGGTATTATAATGAGGTTTGTCATTATCCATTTTTGACAATATTTCTTTTACAAAAGCCTTTTCTAGCTTCCATAGAATTTTCATTATTTCTTCCTCTTTGTTCGTTAATTTTTGCATACCAATTTTTTACTTTGACCAAACGTATTACTATTTTTATAGTTAACCAACTATTTTAATAGTTATTTAACTATTTTTTTAGTCGATATATATAGTAGGCCCTCAATTTCTTTTCTAAAGAAATCTTCATTTATATTTGCCGAAAGTTTTATTTAATGCAAAATATTTTATTTATAGTTCTTGGATTGGTGTTACTTATAATGGGTGGTAATTTGCTTCTAAAAGCTGCCGTTGCATTGTCACTTCGTTTAAATATCCCTAAAATAGTTATTGGTATGACGGTGGTTTCTTTTGCCACATCTGCACCGGAACTTATTGTAAGCATTAAGTCTGCTTTAAATGGATTGCCAGATTTGGCATTGGGCAATGTCATTGGATCTAACATTGCAAATTTGGGATTGGTGCTAGGAATAACCGTTATTTTGGGCAGTATAGATGTTAAGAAAAGTTTTTATACTACAGATTGGCCTGTTATGATGTTGGCTTCTATTTTGTTCTTTGGCTTCATTTTCTTTGATGGAGAATTACAACAGTATGAGGGTATTATAATGCTGACTCTTCTTTTTGTATTTTTAGTGTACCTACTACGTTTTCAAAAAACAGCGGTGGTGGATGAATTGCCAGAAGATGATGTGCCTTTACCTTTATATAAGACCGTATTGTTTTTTGGAATTGGGGGAGTTGCACTTTGGGGGGGGTCAGAGTTGCTTATAAAAGGTGCGGTTGGTATGGCCACTGCATATGGTGTTAGTGAAAGGGTTATTGCTGTAACTGTAGTTTCTGTAGGGACTAGTATTCCTGAGCTTGCAGCGTCTATAATTGCAGTCATTAAAAAAGAAAAAGCTATTTCTTTAGGGAATTTAATAGGCTCTAATATATTTAATATACTGGCTGTGTTAGGTATTACATCTATAATTACACCTATAAAGGTTATGGATGATGAACTTTTGTCCAATGATATATTCTGGATGTTGGGGGTTTCCTTTTTAGTGCTTCCGTTAGTATTTATACCCAAAGGACTTAGATTGGGGTGGCGAGATGGTTTAATATTACTTGCTGTTTATGTAACCTTTGTGTTTATGACAATTCAATAAAAAACCGTCCTTGAAATTTCCAAGGACGGTTTTTATATCAAACAATTAATTTGTACTTATAAACTTAAACTTTTGCAGTTTTTACTGTTTTAATAATTCTACCTGCAATTTTGTATGGATCTCCGTTAGAAGCTGGTCTTCTATCTTCTAACCAACCTTTCCATCCTTTTTGAACAGTAATAATAGGAATTCTGATTGAAGCTCCTCTATCTGAAATACCATAACTAAAGTCATGTATGGAAGCAGTTTCATGCAATCCTGTTAAACGTAGTTCGTTAAATTCTCCATAAACGGTAATATGTTCTTTTACAACAGGTCTAAAAGCTTCACATATTTTGTTGTAAGTAGCTTCGTCTCCACAAGTTCTCAACGTAGTGTTGGAGAAGTTTGCATGCATACCAGAACCGTTCCAATCCCCTTTTATTGGTTTTGGATGGTAATCAATATAGTAACCATACTGCTCAGTTAATCTATCCAATAAATATCTTGCGATCCAAATTTCATCTCCTGCTTTTTTGGCTCCTATTGCAAACAATTGAAATTCCCACTGTCCTGCAGCAACTTCTTGGTTGATGCCTTCAAAATTAAGTCCGGCATCAATACACAAATTAGCATGTTCTTCAACTAAATCTCTGCCCCAAGTATTTTTACCACCAACAGAGCAGTAGTACATACCTTGTGGCCCAGGGTATCCACCAATAGGGAAGCCTAAAGGTAATTGTGTATTAACATCCATGATAAAGTATTCTTGCTCAAATCCAAACCAGAAATCATTATCGTCATCATCAATAGTAGCTCTTGCATTGGATTTATGTGGAGTACCATCTGCATTCAAAACTTCGGTCATTACCAAATACCCGTTTACTCTTGCGGGATCTGGATAAATGGCAACAGGCTTTAATAGGCAGTCAGATGACTCGCCTTCTGCTTGTTGTGTTGAAGATCCATCAAACGACCAGTTGCCAAGTTCCTCAAGAGTTCCTTGAAAATCTTCATGCTCTTCTACTTTAGTTTTACTCCTTAAGTTGGCTGTTGGTGTGTAACCATCTAACCAAATGTATTCCAATTTAATCTTGCTCATAATTTTAGGTAGTTAATTTAATCTTCAATGTAACAGTAAGAAACAAAAATAATTTTTTTTAATTATTATTCTAGTTTTTAAGGGGTTAAATACATAACAATTTAGTTTTTTTTTGTACACCCCTAAATATATAGGGGTATTTTATCAGATAAGTATTATTAATGAGATATATTATTAATTTGCTAATTTTGAAAAATGTTTTAAAGAGATAAAACCTATGTCCAAACTAAGATTTGATGCAATTACAGAAAGCCACAGCAGAAATAGAATAAAGATTAAAGAAAATGGAAGGCGTTCAGAACTGTTTTGCAAGAATGTTTTTAATGATGAAAAAATGCTTCAATATCTAACAAGAGAGGCATATGATAGAGTTAAAGATGCCATTTTCTCTGGCTCAAAAATAGATAGAAAAATTGCAGACCAAGTAGCTGAATCCATTAAGGCATGGGCAATTTCTATGGGAGCTACACATTATACGCATTGGTTTCAGCCATTGACAGGTTCAACAGCAGAAAAGCATGATGCCTTTTTTGACCTTTTACCTGATGGTAGGGCCTTAGAAATGTTCGGGGGTGGACAATTGGTACAGCAGGAGCCAGATGCTTCAAGTTTTCCAAGTGGAGGTATTCGCAATACTTTTGAGGCTAGGGGATATACGGCTTGGGACCCTACATCACCTGCATTTATATATGGTACCACATTATGTATACCTACAGTTTTTGTTTCCTATACAGGTGAAGCATTAGACAATAAGGCACCATTATTAAGAGCATTACATGCTGTGGATAAAGCTGCAACCGCGGTTGCCAAATATTTTGATAAAAATGTAGCAAAAGTAAGTGCAACATTAGGTTGGGAACAGGAATATTTTTTAATAGATAAAGCGCTGGCGTACTCTAGACCAGATATTATCATGACAGGGAGAACTCTTGTTGGTCATTCTGCACCAAAAGACCAGCAGTTAGATGATCATTACTTTGGAGTGATACCAAGTAGGGTATTGAGTTTTATGAGCGATTTGGAAAAGGAATGTACAAAATTAGGAATTCCTGTAAAAACCAGACATAATGAGGTGGCTCCCAATCAGTTTGAACTGGCTCCGGTTTTTGAAGAAGCAAACCTAGCAGTAGATCATAATTTATTGCTCATGGATGTGATGGAAAAAATTGCGGACAAACATGGTTTTAAAGTGCTTTTTCATGAAAAACCTTTTGCGGGTATCAATGGGTCTGGGAAACACAATAATTGGTCTTTGTCAACGGACACGGGCATCAATCTTTTAAGCCCAGGATCCACACCCATGAAGAACTTAAGATTTCTTACCTTTTTTATAAATACAATCAAGGCTGTAGATACGTATGAAGAGTTGTTGCGTTCTTCTATTGCCTCTGTCAGTAATGATCATAGATTGGGTGCTAATGAAGCACCACCAGCAATATTTTCCATTTTTATAGGAACACAGCTAAGTGGTGTTTTAGATGAATTGGAAGGGGTGTCAAAGGGGAAATTATCACCAGAAGAAAAAACAGAATTGAAACTGAATGTAGTAGGTAAGATACCTGAGATATTATTGGACAATACAGATAGAAACAGAACATCTCCTTTTGCCTTTACAGGGAATAGATTTGAAATGAGAGGCGTTGGCTCTAGAACCAATTGTGCTAAACCTATGACTGTTTTGAATACCATTGTTGCTAAGCAGTTGATTGCATTTAAAAAAGAAACAGATGCATTGATTGATAAGAAAGGCTTAAAAAAGGATGAAGCAGTTTTTAATGTATTAAGGGAATATATAAAAACATCAAAAAGAATTCGGTTTGATGGTGACGGGTATAGCGAAGAATGGGAAAAGGAGGCTAAGAGAAGAAAACTCAGTAATAACAAAACAACCCCAGAAGCAATACAGGTGCTTACTTCTAAGGAGAGTTTAGATTTGTTTAGGACCATGAAGGTGATGAGCGAAGTAGAGGTGAAAGCGAGACAGGAAGTGGAATTGGAAGCCTATAGCTTTCACATTCAAATAGAAGGCAGGGTTTTTAATGAACTGGTATACAGCCATATTATACCTGCTGCAATTACCTATCAAAACCAATTGATGGAGAATGTAATGGGTTTAAAGGAAATTTATGGAACCGTGTATAAGAAATTAGCAGACGGACAATTAAATGTAATTGAGAGTATAGGAGAGCATATTACAGAAATTAAGAAAAAGACAGATAATATGACCGAGGCAAGGAAAAGAGCAAATTCATTAAAGGATTTGAATAAAAAAGCTTCGGCATATTGCAATAATGTAAAACCTTATTTTGATGAAATAAGATATCATGCAGATGCTTTGGAAAGGTTAGTGGAAGATCAGCTTTGGCCGTTGACCAAATATAGGGAATTGTTGTTTGTATAGAAATTCACTAATATTAAAAACAAAATATAAAATCATAAGAAAATCAATTTTAATTGCATTGTTGTTTTTTGCGGTAACCATTAATATCAGCGCATAGGATTTAAGACCAATTTTAACTCAAGAAACAGCATTGAAAATTCAAAATGCTGCTGTTGCTTATGCTGTGGATAATGACTTAAAGGTTTCTGTTTATGATGCACATGCGCGACTCATTACTTTTATTAGAATGGATGGTACTTCTATTGGAGTATAAAAACTTGCTCGTTGGAAAGGATTGTCGGTAGCATCTTATGAGCGTTTTATTTCTGACACTGCTAATTGGAATATAGATACCGCACCAAATATTGCTACAGCAGAGGCGGGTGCCAACATTTACCAAAGAGGGAATCCCTTTGGGAGGTATTGGTGTTTCTGGTGCAATTTCTGCCGATGATGTAAAAATTTCGGAAGCAGGTATAAAAGCTGTTGGTCTGTATTCAGTGGTTCCAGAAGACTAAAAATAAAGTGTAAGGAAAAATGGGTATCTAAATCCTCACTTTACCTTATTTTTGCTCAAATTAAGTATTAAAAATGAGTTCATCCAATAGCGAAAGATATAATCAAAGAGGGGTTTCTGCCTCAAAGGAAGATGTACACAATGCCATTAAAAACATAGATAAAGGTCTTTTTCCAAAAGCATTCTGTAAAATTGTACCAGATTATTTGACCAATGATGATGATTATTGTTTGATTATGCATGCAGATGGAGCAGGAACAAAATCATCCTTGGCATATATGTATTGGAGAGAAACAGGGGATGTTTCCGTTTGGAAAGGCATTGCTCAAGACGCACTAATCATGAATGTGGATGATTTGTTATGTATTGGTGCCACAGATAATATTATGTTGTCATCAACCATTGGTAGAAATAAAAATTTGATTCCGGGTGAAGTCATTTCAGCTATTATCAACGGAACAGAAGAGCTGATTTCGGATTTAAAAACCCACGGCGTTACCATTCACTCTACAGGAGGAGAAACTGCAGATGTGGGAGATTTGGTACGCACCATTATTGTGGATTCTACCGTAACGGCTAGAATGAAGCGTAAGGATGTGATAAATAATGCCAATATTAAGTCTGGCGATGTTATAGTAGGCTTGGAGTCTTTTGGTCAGGCTACTTATGAAAAAGAGTACAATGGTGGTATGGGAAGTAACGGACTTACTTCTGCCCGTCATGATGTTTTTTCAAAATATTTAGCTGAAAAATATCCTGAAAGTTTTGATGCTGCCGTGCCAGAAGAATTGGTCTATGTAGGAAATATAAAATTGACAGATGATGTGCCAGGTTCTCCCATAAATGCTGGTAAATTGGTGTTATCGCCAACTAGAACATATGCGCCGATCATTAAAAAAATATTAAAAAAATATACCTCAGATGATATTCATGGAATGATTCACTGTAGTGGTGGTGCCCAGACCAAGATTCTACATTTTATTGACGATTTACATATTATTAAAGACAATATGTTTCCAGTTCCACCACTGTTTAAATTAATACAGGAACAATCGGGTACGGATTGGAAAGAAATGTTCCAGGTTTTTAATTGTGGGCACCGTATGGAAATTTATGTAAATGAACAAGTGGCACAAGATTTGATTTCCATATCCCAGAGTTTTGGTGTTAAAGCCCAAATAGTAGGTAGGGTAGAAGGTAGTTCATCTAAAAAACTTACTATTATAAGCGAATACGGAACCTTTGTGTATTAAGGCATACGATTACCCCAAATAATACGTTGTTTTTAATAACAAATATTAGTATTAATGGAAAGAAAGAAATTTTTGAGAACCTTAGGTGCTAGTGCTGCATTTGCAATAACCTTTCCCTGTTTAAATGGATGTTCTACTGATGGAGATACTGATGTTGCCCCAGAGGACATGAAGCCTATCCCTACAGGAGTGGATTTCACCATTGATTTAAACTCCAATGAAGGTGCCGGTCTTCAAAACAATGGAGATTTTATTCTCAAGGATTTTGTGGTGGTGGTTAAAAACCTAGAAGGCAATTTTGTAGCTGCTAGTCAAGTATGTAGTCATCAACAAACAGAAGAAGTCCGTTTTATAACGGATAATGGTGGAATTTTTAGTTGTTCCACCCATGGTTCTCGTTTTGATCAAAACGGAACACCATTAAATTCTATAACCAGTAACCCTCTGAAAATTTTCAGCACAGAGTTGACTGGTGATATGCTCAGAGTCTTTGAGTAAAAAAATTATAATCTCTTAAGTTTTAGCTATGAAAAATCTTACAATGGTTCTGTTTTTACTTTTTTCATTCTGTCTTTCTGGGCAGGAATGGATAGGGGATTATAAAGAGGCTCTTTCACAAGCTACTGCAAACGACAAACTAATAGTTCTTGTTTTTGCAGGTTCAGATTGGTGCGCACCCTGTATAAAATTAGATAGAAACATATGGCAATCCAATGAGTTTGCTACCTATGCTTCAGAAAATTATATTATGTACAAGGCAGATTTTCCTAGAAAAAAAGCAAATAAACTTTCAAAGGAAAAGGCAGAAGTCAATGGTCAATTAGCAGAAAAATACAACCCTAAAGGGTACTTTCCTTTGGTGGTAATATTAAATAAGGGAGGAGAAGTGCTTGGAACTACAGGTTATGCAAATGTATCGCCAAAAGAATATATTTCACTTATAAATTCTTTTATAAAGTGAAAACAATAGTCCCCCTAATCTTATTTTTTTTTCTTTTTAATCTCAATGCTCAAGAAGGGGAGTATGTAACCGTTCATAAAACCACCAAATTAATGGGCAGTAGGTTTGATATCACTGTGGTGGTATTGGACGAAGAAATTGGTTATATAAATATAAACGAGGCAGTATCAGAAATCGCAAGGATAGAAAAAATGATATCCTCCTGGGATGAGGAATCTGAGACTTTTCTTATCAATAAAAAAGCAGGAATAAGTCCAGTTAAGGTGAGTCTAGAGTTGTTTAAATTGATAGAACGGGCAAAAAAAATCTCAGAGATGACAGATGGTGCCTTTGATATTTCCTATGCTTCCATGGATAAAATATGGAAGTTTGATGGTACGATGAAATATTTCCCAACCGAGAAAGAGGTAGCTAGATCCATTGGAAAAGTTGGGCATACGAACATTATATTGAACAGAGATGAAACAACAGTGTTTTTAAAACACAAAGGAATGAAAATTGCATTTGGTGCCATTGGGAAAGGATATGCAGCAGACAAAGCAAAAGAACTTTTAATATCAAAACAAGTAAAGGCTGGGATTATTAACGCTTCAGGAGATCTTACAACATGGGGAACTAAAGCTACTGGTGAAAAATGGTTGATAGGTATAGCTAACCCATTGAGCAAGGAAAAGATTTTCTCGTGGCTTCCCATTGTAGAATCTTCGGTGGCAACTTCAGGAAATTATGAGAAGTTTGTAACCTTTAAAAACAAAAAATATTCCCATATTTTGGACCCAAGGACAGGATACCCATCAAGCGGAATCATTAGTGTTTCTATTTTTTCTAAAAGAGCAGAAATATGTGATGCTTTTGCAACAGCAGTATTTATAATGGGCAGGGATGCTGGAATCTCAATGATAAATCAACTTGAGGGAATAGAAGTCATTGTTGTTGATAGTGATAATAAATTGCATAAGAGCAGTGGTATTATGTTCAATAATTATTAATTTTGAAAAATGAAACGTTTTATACCTATAGTGATTTTCTTGATTTTTTCTTGTACATCTTGCGTAGCAGTAAAGGAATATGATAAAATATACCTTAATGATGAGGAAATGCAATTGGTTGGTAAGGGTATTGAACGTTTTGAGACTAATTTTCAAATTTACCGTGAAGCTTCGGCTGGTGCCAATGGTGGTAAAACAGGTGGTGGTTGCGGTTGTAATTAATTAAAACTCTTTGAAAAAGATACTTTTTTTTCTTTTAATATCTATCTCATTTTTTGGATTCTCCCAAACAGATAATACATACCAAAAAAGGGTGTTGGAAACTGCTGAGATTGATCTACTGTTCAGTTACTATGATCAAGATGGTAATAATGCCGCGGTAACAGGAGGTGAGGGTACAGAGGAGCTTACAGACGTTACCTCTAGTATTGTTGTTAATATACCAATGAATGAAGATGACATATTAACTGTGGATATAGGTGTTTCTGCCTATTCTTCAGCATCCTCCAGTAATGTGAATCCTTTTGATGGTGCCAATGGCAATGTAAGCCCGTTCAGTGCTTCATCTGGTGCTTCGCGAAGTGATGTGTTAACCTATTTTAAACCAACATATCAACATACATCTGAAGATAGAAATTCAGTTATGAGTGCCAACATCTATGTGTCCTCAGAATATGATTATTTCTCTTTAGGCTTTGGAGGAGGTTTTACACAACTGTTTAATGAGAAAAACACTGAAGTTTCAATTAGTGGACAAGTATATTTGGATAAATGGAATCCACAATACCCCATAGAGCTTCGCAATGATTTTTTTGATGACCGGGTAAATGGGGTTGGAACCTATAATCCAATATTTTCATCGTTTCAGGATGAAAACAGAAATTCTTATTCGGTATCCTTTGGTTTTTCCCAGATTTTAAGTAAAAGACTTCAAGGGGCTTTGTTCATGGATATTGTTTCCCAAAATGGGTTGTTGAGTACGCCTCACCAACGAGTGTATTTTGGTGATGTAAATGATTTTTTTATTGATGATTTTCAATTGGCTGATGATGTGGAAAGACTTCCAGACAGTAGATTTAAAATACCAATTGGAGGTAGATTAAACTATTATTTAAATGACACCTTTGTTCTGCGTACCTATTATAGATATTATTATGATGATTGGGGCGTAACTTCTCATACAGCAAGTATAGAAGTACCCATAAAATTGAATGATTCTTTTACTCTATATCCTACATACAGGTATTACAAACAAACAGCCGGAGACTATTTTTATGCTAAAGAAGATGCGTTGTCCACTCTGCCACTTTATACTTCAGATTATGATCTTTCAGATTATAATGCCCATCAATATGGGGTAGGGATAAGGTACAAGGATATTTTTACCAAAGCCAAGGTGTTCACCTTTGGACTTAAAACATTGGATTTGCGTTTTGGTATGTATGATAGAAGTGACGGACTAAGTGCCAGTATAATTACCTTAGGAACCACTTTTGTGGGGAATTGATTTCTACTGTATTGGTTTCAGTGGGAACTTGGTTGTTTTTCAATTTATTCATTTACCTTAATAACTTTAAAAAATTGTAAATTCGCATTCCAAGTGTCGAAAGAAAATGATTGATAAATTAAATATAGTAAAACAGCGTTTTGATGAGGTTTCAGATCTTATTATTCAACCTGATGTGATATCGGACCAAAAGCGCTATGTTCAATTAAATAAAGAGTATAAAGATTTAAGGATTTTGTGTGATAAGAGAGATCTTTATCTTGAATTCACCAATAATATTGAGGAAGCTGAAGAAATTATTTCTGATGGTAGTGATGCAGAAATGGTAGAAATGGCAAAAATGCAGTTGGAAGAGGCCAAGGAAGGCATACCAAAATTAGAAGAAGAAATCAAGCTTTTATTGATACCAAAAGACCCAGAAGACTCCAAAAATGTTGTGGTGGAAATACGAGCTGGAACAGGAGGGGATGAAGCCAGTATTTTTGCGGGAGACCTTTTTAGAATGTATACCAAATACTGTGAAGGAAGAGGCTGGAGAACTAATGTAATAGATCTTAGTAATGGTACTAGTGGTGGTTTTAAAGAAATTCAATTTGAAGTTACAGGGGAGAATGTATATGGGGTATTGAAGTTTGAAGCTGGAGTACACAGGGTACAGCGAGTACCACAGACTGAAACTCAAGGAAGGGTACATACTAGTGCCGCTACGGTAATGGTTTTGCCAGAAGCAGAGGATTTTGATGTGCAGATAGACCCAAAAGATGTTCGGATAGATTATTTCTGTTCCTCTGGGCCAGGTGGGCAATCTGTAAACACTACCTATTCAGCAGTACGTTTAACGCACATACCAACTGGATTGGTGGCGCAATGCCAAGATCAAAAATCACAACATAAAAATAAGGATAAGGCTTTTAAAGTGTTGCGTTCTAGATTATATGATATGGAACTTGCTAAAAAGCAGGCAGAAGATGCCGCTAAAAGAAACTCACAAGTAAGTAGTGGTGACCGTTCCGCCAAGATTAGAACATATAACTATCCACAAGGGAGGGTGACCGATCATAGAATTGGTCTTACCCTTTATGATTTACAGAATATTATCAATGGAGATATTCAAAAAATCATTGATGAATTGATGTTGGTGGAGAATACTGAGAAGTTAAAAGAAGCATCTGAAATATTTTAATTTGATAAGATGACCACTGAACATCTAGTTGAGCAAATTCACCTTAAAAAATCATTTCTTTGTATTGGTCTAGATACAGATTTGGATAAGGTGCCGCCACACTTATTAAAAGAAGAAGACCCGATTTTCGCTTTCAACAAGGCAATAATTGATGCAACACATCACTTATGTGTTGCATACAAGCCCAATATTGCTTTTTATGAAGCTTATGGGATTAAGGGTTGGCAAGCATTGGAGAAGACCATTCAATATTTAAATACTAATTACCCTGAAATTTTTACCATTGCAGATGCCAAGAGAGGGGATATTGGGAATACTTCCACAAGATATGCCAAAGCTTTTTTTGAAGATTTAGGTTTTGACTCTATTACCATAGCTCCTTATATGGGTAAAGATTCAGTAGAGCCATTTTTAGCCTTTACAGATAAGCATACCATACTATTGGCTTTAACGTCCAATGAAGGAGCTTATGATTATCAAACGCAAATGGTCAATGATAAGGAACTGTATAAAGTGGTGTTGGAAACCTCTACAAAATATGTGAATTCTGAAAACTTAATGTATGTGGTTGGGGCAACAAAAGCGTCTTATTTAGAGGATATAAGAAAAATAGTTCCAAATAGTTTTTTACTTGTTCCTGGAGTAGGTGTCCAAGGAGGTAGTTTAGAAGATGTGTGCCGTTATGGGATGAATAAAGATGTGGGATTGTTAATCAATTCCTCGCGTGGAATTATTTATGCATCAAGCATGGAAGATTATGCTGAAGCAGCAGCTGAAAAAGCAAAAGAACTTCAAGTTAAAATGGAAAAAGAATTGGAATCTTTAACCTAGATTACTGCATTAATTTTTCAAGTATTTTCTTGATTTTACTAGCCTTTGATTCAAAAAAATCAGCAAGTTTTCTATCAACAGATTTAGTTGATAAAGCCTTGTCGATGAAATTCCTGTATTGGTATTCTAGCATAGAAATTGCTTGCCTTCCATTTGTGATTGGCGTTACCGTCCCTACTTTACAATATTGTTTTTCCATAGTCAATCTTTGTTCTTACAAAGATACGTTCCAAAAGAGGTTTTAGATGTCGATATAATGGGTAAACAACTAATAGTTAGGTAGTTTTATCTAATTTTTAACAAAAATACTATCAAAAAATCATTATATGATTTTTTTAAGAAAAGGCTATTGTGTTTTTTGCTTTTAAATAAAACGAGTTTATTGAAAAAATGATTGAATATCATATTTTGTTTCCCCTTAATTACATAAGAGAATAAAGCAAAAAAATGTTGATGAAGGGTTAAAAGAAAGGTCAGTATATATACAGACCCTTCATTAATTATTCAGTCATTTTTTAATTTATACAAAGAGGTGGATTTGGACCAAATGGACCTAGGACTGTTCCATCTGGTTTTTCAACGGTATAAACATGTTCTTCTTCAAAATTACCTGAAGTATAAGAAATAACAAGATTTTGTGCTCCTGAAGGAACTGTTATTGTATGGGTTATTGCAGAGCCATCAGACATGCTATAAGTTGTTGGTACACCATCAATGGCAAATGTTACAAAAGCACCATCCCATCCATCTCCAAAAAGGTCTATCATATTAATAATCCAATTACCGGCAATATTGCCACTTTCGGCTGGGCATGGTATTGCAAAACCAAATTCATAGGCATTTCTATATCCATCTTCATCTAAGAGGTCATTGGTATTGCTCCCTCCTGTGATAGTGTTTGTATCACTATCAAAACCAATCCTTTCCGATGAATAAATTGTTCCTTGGTCATTTACTGCAATGCCCTTAAAAGCAAAGGTGTCGCCAAAACCAATATCCGAAATTTCAATTCCAAGGGCGTTAGTTATCTCATTTGCCGTAATATTAATAGTAGCTGGGAAAGAGGTGATTTCACTTCCAAATGGTACAAAACCTGTTGATATCCCACCAATTGTTGCAGAAATTTCTATAGTGTAACTTACTACATTGTTATTTGGGCTTTCTATAATGGTCTCAATGGATAATCCTGCAATTTCATCAAGACTACTAATGTTTACCACTGCTGGGAATGGTTTTGAAAAACGTACAAAACCACCAGATTTTTCAAAAATGTTCAGGTTGCTTTTTTCGTCGTCCTCACAAGAAGTTAACCCTAAGGACATGATTGTCAATAGTAAGACATAATATAAATAATTTTTATTTGTATGATTTTTGATATTTTTCATAATTCTTGTTTTATGGTTATTGCAAATCATCAGAGTTTGTATCCCAAAATACTTTTGTTGTCACTGGTTTTTGGGTAATGCTAGAATTTGTATTTACAACAGAGGCAGGATACAAAAATGATCTTGGGAATTCCCCAGATGTAGTTACATGGGGAGATAAGTCACTTGGCATACTTGTTCTTCTATAATTGTTCCATGCTTCTATACCATTGCCCCATAAGGCTATGTAGTACTCCTTCATGATTATATCCAATCTTTCTTCATCAGAAGAGGCATTATCATATTGGTCCAAAACATAGGACACATAATTATTAACATCCGTTGATGTGGCAGCAAAAGAAGGGCTTACTTGTCCAGTATTAAAATTTAATACCTTATCCATAGAGTCATGTATTGCACTTTCTAAAAGACCTTTAGGGTTTCCTGTAGTGCCGTTGACCAAAGCAGATTCAGCTTTCATGAATTTTACGAAAGAGGAAAGCATGAAGGGGAAAATACCAGCTCCTGATGCACCTGCATTATTTGTAACCGATGTAAAGTTATCAGCATCAAAAGCACCTCCTATAGGGTAAAGCCCATAAGTTGTTCTTTTTAATTGATCTGGCGGAACACCATCATCATCACCATGATCTCTTGTCCAGTAAAAATCACCTAGATAACAAAAATTAAACCCAGCTTCACCCTCACACGATAAATCATCACCAGTTGGGACTTGGTTTATTTGTCTATAAAAATAATATCTTAACCTAGGGTCTTCAAACCCCTTATCGGCTTTAAGAAGATTTACATAGTAACTGTTCATATAATTATCTGAACCATCAGCATCATAGCAAAGAGCATAATAAGGATGCCTGCTTTCACCTGTTGAACTGGCAACTGTTGAATATTGAAACTGAAAATCATCTTGGGGATTGTCTATTAGACCAGAATTTATAAGGCTGTTTATTTCACTGCTAAAATCTCCCAAAAGGCGCATTTGCACATACATTTTAAATTTTAAGGTATTTGCCAATTTCACCCATTTTTGTTTGTCACCGCCATAGAACAGGTCATTTGGCATTATAGAATTTGGTGAGTTGATTGCAGCTATGCCCTCATCAATTGTATTGAACATGGCATTGTATATGGATAGACCGCTATCTACTGATGGATTTGGTGTTTCATTTCCTTGTAGTGCTTCTGTAAATGGGACATCTCCAAAAGTATCTACTAGTGTAACATAGCTATATGCTTGTATAATTTTTGCAACGCCTATAAATCCTTGTAAATTTCTATCTGTGGCTATTGGTAATAAAATATTGATGTCTTGTAGTGTTTCTCTATATAATGATGTCCATATGTTATCTATATTACCAGATGTTAATGAAAATGGACCAGAATATGCACCAAATAAGTGTTGCATTCTAATAAATTCAGAAGCTCTAACATTAATGCCATCTTCGTTCCCCTCATTATATGCTATGGCATTTACAAATTGTAATTGAATGTTGTTCAATAACAATTCAGCGTCAACACTTGCAGGGGTTAAGTTGCTTGGGTCTTCTAATTGATTTAAATCACCAACCTCGCAGCCAATAAAAATTGTAAGGAGAATGACCCAGATTGGTTTTATTTTATTCTTTATTGCTTTCATATCTTTTTTTTTAAATTTAAAAACTTGCCTTGATGCTAAATCCATATTTTTTGGAAGAAGGGGTTGTTAGAAAATCCAGCCCCATACCATTGCCTACTCCTGTACTAATTACGGATCAAGA
The DNA here is from genome assembly GCA_964398035.1 of uncultured Flavobacteriaceae bacterium. Classification (GTDB taxonomy): domain Bacteria; phylum Bacteroidota; class Bacteroidia; order Flavobacteriales; family Flavobacteriaceae; genus Saonia. Next base: position 16,741 of record CAYNLI010000063.1, read on the forward strand.
CCAATTGTTGTGTTTAAGCAAATATTCTAGTTAGTCTAAAGA
>CAYNLI010000064.1:0-16684 GCA_964398035.1 uncultured Flavobacteriaceae bacterium
GAGTATTAGAGGATGAGGCATCCCAATTGCTTAAAAATTTTTTTATTAAAAAACGGAATTTGAATTGATTTTTTTAGTTTCTTGTTCTGGAGATAATTTAAAAAAGAAAATTGTATCTACATGGAAAGTGGAGATAATGCAACGCAATATGGGTAATACAATGAAAAATATGGTTGTTAATCAAGAAATGGAATTTGATTTTAATGAGGATGGTGTGGCGAAAATAACAACTCATTCTGGAGAAAAAATAAAAGGAAAATGGGTTATGTTGCCTGAGGGTAATGCTTTTAATATAATAGCTAATAATGAAGTTAAAAAGTTTGTTATTGATAGTATCAAAGGACAACTACTTTTTATTACATCTGGAGATGTTAGGTTTAAATTAAAGAAAAAAACAAAGAGTGTAGATTAAATTAACAAATAAGCTAATATTAAAAGGTTTTGATAAGCCAGTCAAAACATAATCAATTTTCATCTCAAGCTTTTTAAAAACTGTATCGATTCTGTATTAAAAACAATAGGTTGCTCTATGTTTACTACATGACCAGAATTTGGAACTACAATTATTTGAGAAAGCTCATGCTTTTTGGCCAGTTTTTGTGTAGAGGGAAGAAACATATAGTCTTCTTCACCCATGACGTAGAGCGTAGGGATTTTAACATCCTTTTTTCTATAATATCGCAATAGAGGATTTATTTTGGCAGTGAGTCTAAACCAACGAATAAACTCTTTTTGATTTAGTTTAGTAGCTTCTCTCACAAAAAGTGTTCGAGATTCTTTATGATTTTCCTTGGGCATTATAATGAATGCGAAAAATTTGTACAAGAGCATGTAGGGGATTATTGTCTTAAAGACATTACCTAAGAACATGAGTAGTTGAGACCTTATATTTAAGTACACTATAGCACCAGATAAAATCATGCTCTGAGTGTATTTAGGGTAATTTTCGGCAAAATTCCGAATAAAAATGGAACCCATGGAAACCCCTACAAAATGAGTGGTTTTAATTTTTAAATGTTGTATGACCTCAATAATATCATCGGTGATTAAATCAAAAGTATATTTTTTTTTGGGAACATCTTTATAGGCAATTTTACTTTTACCATGACCTCTTAAATCAATTAATAAAATATTGTATTCTGCCTTAAAGGCACGAAGTTGCCTATGCCAAATAGAGGAACTTCCGCCAGCTCCATGAATAAAAGTAACCCATTCGGAACTTGTGGACAGCGTATATATTGTATAGTTTAACAAAGGATTTTTTGGAGGGTAAAAGTAGATTTTATTTATAGTTGTGAGATAAAAAACTAATAAACCCTGCACAAGACAGGGTTTATATTGTTCAAAATAAAATATTTTTTAGCTGATTACCTGCACTTGTGCAGCAACCACTCCTTTTCTGCCTTCTTCTTCTATGTATTCTACTTTGTCGCCTTCGTTTAATTCTACTCCATTCAAAGCAGTTACGTGAACAAATAGGTCGTTCCCGGTGTCGTCGTTGGTAATGAATCCAAATCCTTTAGATGCATTAAAAAATTTTACTGTTCCAGTCATTCAATGAAAATTAATAATAGGTTAAGGTACTAAGGTATGTTTTTTTGCGCAAAAGAAATTGAATTGCACATGAAATATTAACTCTTAAACTTTTCTTTTTCTTTTTTTCTCATTCTTTTAATGTTGTCTTCAGTTAGCATATAGTCCTTCATTTTTTTGCCTTTACTTTCCTTAAAAATAAAGAGAGGCATAGCCACAAGAAAAATACCAACTGTGCCAAAACCGATATATTTATGGCTAAGTGCCATAGCTTTGTTTTTTATAGAGAATCCATAAATAATAGAACTAAAAGAGGCAATTATAATTAGAACAATTAAATACTTTAATTTCATGACAAATGATTATCGAGTAAAATTAATCAACTTTCTTCTATAGGCCGTCAGTAGTTTTGATTTTGAAATAAAACCATGGTATTGTCCATTTTTGATTACGGGAAGGTTCCACGCCCCACTGTTCTGAAATTTTTGCATCACCTTTTCCATGGTATCTGTTTCATAGAAAATGTGTTCTGGGGCATTATGCATATAATCTCCAACAATTGTAGTATCGTATAATTTTTGATCAAACATAAATTCTCTAATATCATCCAATAAAACAATGCCCATGAATTCTTGCTTGTCATTGACAACAGGGAATAAATTCCGTGTGGATTTAGTGACTGCTTTCTGTAGCATTTCTCCTAAAGACATTTCAGAGGAAATAGGAATAAAATTGGTTTCGATTACCTGATCCATGTTCAGCATCATCAATACATTTTTGTCTTTATCATGAGTAATGAGCTGTCCTTTTTTAGCCAATTCGGACACATAGATATTATGGGGAATATATTTTTTGGTAATTAAAAAAGAAATTGAGGCGACTATCATCAATGGAATAAAAAGCTCATAACCACCTGTAATTTCTGCAATTAAGAAAATTGCTGTTAGAGGGGCTTGTAAAACCCCGGCCATTAATCCTGCCATACCTACCATGGCAAAATTGGTCAATGATAATTGGTGGCTGAACAAATTGCTGTAATTTATGACCATGGCAAGGACATAACCAGAAATGCTTCCCGTAAAAAGGGTAGGGGCAAAAACACCTCCAACGCCGCCAGCCCCAAAGGTAAATGACATTGCGATCACTTTAAAAGTGACCAGCCCAACAAGAAGTGCCACGATGACCCAAACATTATCTGAGACCGTATTAAAAATATTAGTAGTGGTAACCTCTTCAATATTTCCTCTTAATATAGCATTGATGGTCTCAAAACCTTCCCCAAAAAGAGGTGGGATAAAAAATACGATGACCCCAATTACAACACCTCCGATCAACATGCGTTTATAGGGGTTTTTAAACCGTTTAAAAAAAACATCAACGGCAAAATACACCTTACTAAAGTATATTGAGGTCATTGCTGAAGATACGCCCAGAAGGATATAAAAAAGGACATCGTACAGCTCAAATTTATCCTGTATTTTAAAGTGCAGCAAGACATCGTCCCCAAAAAAGAAGTAAGAGGTCAAAACTGCTGAAATGGATGCCAATAGTAAAGGGATCATTGAGGCAATGGTCAACTCTAAGCTAAAAATTTCCACAGCAAATATTATGGCCGCAATAGGGGCTTTGAAGATGGAGGACATTGCTCCGGCAGCAGCACATCCGATCAGTAAAGTTCTTGCAGTCTGGTTTAAATGGAACAAACGAGCAAAATTAGAGCCTAAAGCCGCCCCAGTTGCCACGGTAGGACCTTCCAACCCAACAGAACCTCCAAAGCCAACAGTTAACGGAGCCGTTATTAGGGAAGCCCACATTTGATACCTTGGCATGATCCCTTTTTGTTTTGAAATAGCATAAAGGGTAGAGGGGATTCCGTGCCCAACTTTTTTATTGATAATGTGTTTTATAGCCAGGAGTACCAACAGTAAGCCCAGAATTGGAAAAATAAAATAAAATAGCTGATGAATTTCTTTTATAAATTCACCTTCAAGCAATTTTTGGATATAATGTGTCAGGTTTTTTAAAGCAACAGCCCCAAGACCGGCCAACAGGCCAATAGCAACACTTAGTATATAAAGAAATTGCTGATCGGAAATGTGTTTGTACTTCCAAATTAAAAAGCGGGTTAATCGTGTTTTTTTTGGCATTACTAAAATGAATAAAAAGCCTGCAAGAAGCAGGCTTTTTAATTTATGATTCTTTTAGATCAAGTTTTAGACTTAACTCATTTAATTGAGCATCATCGATAGGAGCGGGAGCATCTATCATTACATCCCTTCCACTGTTGTTTTTAGGGAAAGCAATAAAATCCCGTATGGTTTCTTGACCTCCCAAAATAGCGACCAGCCTGTCCAACCCAAAGGCCAGCCCTCCGTGTGGTGGTGCACCATATTGAAAGGCATCCATCAAAAATCCAAACTGTGCTTTGGCTTCTTCTTCTGTAAAACCAAGATGTTTGAACATGGTGGCCTGCATATCTTTATCATGGATACGAATAGAACCCCCTCCAATTTCATTTCCGTTCATTACTAAATCGTAGGCATTGGCTTTCACTGCACCTGGGTCGGTATCCAATAGTTTCATTTGTCCAGGTTTTGGAGAGGTGAACGGGTGGTGCATAGCATGGTAATGTCCCGTTTCTTCGTCCAGTTCCAATAACGGAAAATCGACTACCCAAAGCGGGGCAAATTCCTTAGGGTTTCTCAATCCCAAACGTTCTGCCAATTCCATTCGCAAAGCACTCAGTTGTGCCCTGACTTTATTGGTATCACCAGAAAGCACACAGATCAAATCTCCAGCTTTTGCACCGGTAACCTCTGCCCATTTTGCCAAATCTTCTTGGTCGTAAAATTTATCTACAGAGGATTTATAAGTACCATCATCATTACATCTACAATACACCATTCCCAAAGCACCAACTTGTGGCCGCTTTACCCAATCCGTTAATTTATCTATCTCTTTTCTAGTGTAGGTGTTTCCCCCAGGGACTGCAATACCAACTACTAATTCGGCCGAGTTAAAGACCTTGAAATCTTTGTGTTGGGCAACAGCATTCAACTCACCAAATTCCATCCCAAAACGGATGTCTGGTTTGTCATTACCGTATTTCTGCATGGCATCATCATAGGTCATTCTGGGAAATTCCCCTATCTCAACTCCGTTTATCTCTTTTAATAAATGACGGGTAAGCCCTTCAAAAACATTTAAAATATCTTCTTGTTCCACAAAGGCCATTTCACAATCTATCTGTGTGAACTCTGGTTGTCTATCTGCACGTAGATCTTCATCTCTAAAACATTTTACAATCTGAAAATACTTGTCCATGCCACCCACCATAAGTAATTGCTTAAAGGTTTGTGGTGATTGTGGTAAAGCATAAAATTGACCTTTGTTCATACGGCTAGGTACTACAAAGTCACGTGCGCCTTCAGGGGTGGATTTAATTAAATATGGGGTTTCGATTTCTATGAAATCTGCATCAGAAAGATATTTCCTGACCTCCATGGCTACCTTATGTCTAAAAATAAGATTGTTTTTTACTGGATTTCTTCTAATATCCAAATAGCGATATTTCATTCTAATGTCTTCCCCACCATCAGTTTTATCTTCTATGGTAAAAGGCGGGACCAATGCTTCGTTTAAAACGGTAAGTTTAGAAACTAAAATCTCTATATCACCAGTTGGTATATTTGGATTTTTAGATGCTCGTTCTATCACGGTTCCTTCAACTTGTACTACAAATTCACGCCCAAGAGCCCTTGCTTGCTCCATAATTCCCTTAGAGGTACGTTCCTCATCAAAAACCAATTGGGTAATGCCGTAACGGTCCCTTAAATCTACCCAAGCAACAAATCCTTTGTCCCTAACTTTTTGCACCCAACCACTGAGTGTTATTTTTTGATTAATATGTGATGTTCTTAATTCACCACAGGTATGAGTTCTATACATTTCAATAATTATATTGCTGCAAATTTAAGAAGTATTATGTAGTAGTACTATGTATATCTATTGATTTTGTTTGAAAAATATATACTCCAATGTTAAGCTTTTATATGTAAAAAATTGACATTGAGCAACTTACATCTACAATGTAAATTTAATGTAAATAAATTGTAAAATAATTATATCTTTATGTAGTAATCACTTAAATACAATGAAAAGAGGAATATTATTTTTAGCACTTGTATTTTCGGTTTCCATATATGCACAAAATCAAGAACCCCTTTTTGAAAAAGAAGGTGATTTGGTCAAAGCAACTTACTTTCATGAAAATGGCGAAATAGCCCAAACGGGATATTTTTTGAATGAAAAGCTACATGGAGAATGGGAGATGTTCAATGAAGAAGGGGTAAGGATTTCTACAGGAGAATATCTTGAAGGAAGAAAAACAGGAAAATGGTTCTTTTGGAAAGGCAAAGAACTTAAAGAAGTTGATTTTGTTGACAGTAAAATTGTTAGTGTCACTAAATGGGATAATTCCAAACCCATGGTCTTAAACAAGTAAAAAACAAACAATAAAACAAAAAGCCCGGTGATTTCTCATCGGGCTTTTTGTTTGTAATTATATTATGCTGTAACCGCTTTTTGTTTAGCAGATTTTCCTCTATTGTGAATCCATAATTTAAGCCTGTACACCATATTGAACAATACGGGCACAATAACCAAGGTAAGGAAGGTTGCCACAATCAATCCAAAGATTACTGCTTTTGCCAAAGGTCCCCAGAATATTACATTGTCCCCGCCTAAATAAAAATGAGGATTAAATTCTGAGAATAATGAAAAGAAATCAATATTAATCCCAACGGCTAACGGAATTAATCCCAATACGGTTGTGATGGCCGTTAAAATTACAGGACGCAAACGTGCTCTACCTCCTTTAATAATAACTTCATTTACCTGGTCTCTATTCAACATCTCATCATCACTTAATCCTAACTCCAATTTTTTACGATCGATAAGAATTTGAATGTAATCCAAGAGCACCACTCCATTGTTTACCACAATACCGGCCAAGGCAATAATGCCCATCATGCTCATCATAATCACAAAGGACCATCCAAAGAGAATGATACTTCCAAAAACACCGATAAGACTTAAAAAGATAGCGGTCATGATAATTGCCGGCTTGGAAACCCCTCCAAATTGGAAGACCAAAATCAACATAATAAGGCCAAGTCCAGTGAAGAAAGCTCCCATTAAAAAGGTCATTTGTTTGTTCTGTTCTTCTATCTGACCTGTATAGTCTATTTCAATGTTCTTAGGTAAACCTTTGTAGTTGTCCATTTCTTCTTGAATTTGGTTTACAATGGCTTGTGCATCTGTAAACCCTGGTTTAAGGCCAGAATATACCGTTACCACACGTTTGGTATTTTTGTGTTTGATAGCACTAAAAGAAGAAGTGTTTTTTTGTGTTGCCACAGCAGAAATAGGTACTTCTTTTATCTGTCCTGTTGCAGGATCCCTAAAGATGATTTTTTGATTGAACAGGGCATTACGATCATAACGAAGGTCTTTGTTAAAACGAACGTAAATATCGTAATCTTCACCATCTTTTTTATAAACTCCGGCTTTTCCACCAAATAGAGAACGTCTTAATTGCATTCCCACTTGGCCGGCAGAAACGCCTAACTCTCCTGCTTTGGCTCGGTCTACAACAACCTCCATTGAAGGTTTTCCTTTGTTTACGTCTATCTTTAATTCTTCAATACCAGCAATATTTTTGGTATTAATGAAATCTCGCATTTGTTCTGCGGTACGGATAAGTTCATCATAATCCCTTCCTTCAAACTCAATATTTATTGGGTATCCGGCAGGTGGCCCCACAGGATCTTTTTCCACTGAGATAGCTACCCCAGGATATATGCCACGTAGTGTATCTTGAATCCGTTTTCTGATAGCTTCCGTATCCACACCTTTTCTGTATTTGTATTCTTCCAAAGAAGCAGTAATTTTACTTCTATGGGGTGTGTCACCAGAAGAAGCTCCATCTACCATTGGATTTCCAGCTCCTTGTCCCACTTGAGAAAGTGCAGAGGAAACGATAAAATTGGCTCCGTTCTCCTGAAATTTTGGATCTCTTAAAACCGCATAAAAACGTTCTTCTATTTGTTTGGTGATTTCATTGGTCTTTTCAATAGAGGTTCCCTGTGGATATTCTATATAGGCATATATTTCATTGGGCACATTGTCAGGAAAAAATTCAATACTAGTTTTCCCACCTGCTACCGATGCTCCAAAAAGCATGAATACCACTAGTAATAATAAGGTTGTGCCACCAAAGAACCAGTATACATTACGACCATGTAGGGATTTTTTCAGGATTTTTTCATATAACCGCTCAAATTTGGGCAATGTATTTCTCTGAAATTTAATGGCCACTTTTTTAAGTACAAATTTATAGACCCAGAACATAGCGGCTGTGAAAATCAATACAGACCCAAGCCCTTTTATTGCTCCACCAAAAACAAATATTAAAATTCCAAGACCAACAAGAACAATACTCAATTGAATCAATTTTTTATTACTCAACTCTTTTTCGGTAGTTTCCATGAATTGAGAAACCAACATAGAGTTCATGAAAATGGCAACAAATAATGATGCCCCCAATACTACAGATAGTGTTATAGGGAAGAATATCATAAACTCACCCATCATGCCCGGCCACATACCCAATGGAATAAATGCAGCTACGGTTGTCAATGTAGAAATAATGATTGGAAAGGCAATTTCACCAATTCCCTTTTTTGCAGCCTCAATTCTGGGCATACCTTCTTCATCCATTAATCGGTATACATTTTCTACCACTACAATTCCGTTATCTACCAACATTCCCAGACCCATAATCAATCCAAAAAGAATCATGGTGTTCAGGGTATAACCTAACCAAGATAAAATAACAAAGGAAATAAACATGGACATAGGAATTGCAAAACCTACGAATAGGGCATTGCGGAAGCCTAGGAAAAACATAAGAACCACTACGACCAATATGATTCCGAAGATGATATTGTTTACCAAATCATCTACTTGGGTTAAGGTTCTGGCCGATGAATCATTGGCAATAGTAACTTTTAAATCTGGCGGAAAATAATTTTCTTTGGCATCGGCTACAATTTCTTTGATGACTTCTGCCGCCGCAACCATGTTTTTACCCGATCTCTTTTTTACATCAAGCATTACTACGTTATTCCCATTTTCACGAGCGTAAGTAGTTTTGTCTTCATCTCTAAAAATAACTTCGGCAATATCTTTTAAGTATACGGTTCCGTTTTCAGATTTTATAACAAAATTATTAAGGTCATTAGGTCTTTGAATTTCTCCAAGAATTCTAATTGTTCTTCGTTGTCCACTCACATCCATATTACCAGCAGAAATTGTCATATTTCCATTGCTAATAGCACCAAGAATATCATCATAACTTACTTTTGAAGCCATCATTTTATAGACATCCACAGCAACCTCAACTTCTTTTTCTTGTGCGCCACGTATGGTGGCTTCTTTTACAGCATCTATATCTTCAATTTTATCCTGAATGTATTCTGCATATTCTTTTAAAACATCTACAGGATAATCCCCAGACATGTTCACATTAAGAATAGGGAACATTTCAGAAATATTCATATCAAAGACCGATGGCTCTACTTTAGCATTGTTGAAAGTTGGCCAATCTTCTCCGGATTTTTCTCCATCTACTTTATCTTTTACGGTTTGTTTTGCTTCTTCAACCGTTATTTTTTCATCAAATTCAACTGTAATGATAGAGTAATCTTCTTGTGAAGTAGATGTTATTTTAACCAAGTTGCTAACGTTCTTTAGCTCCTCCTCCAAAGGATCAGTTATCAAACGTTCCACATCCTCAGCAGTATTTCCTGGATAAGGAGTACTCACATATATTTTAGTTTCTTTTACTTCTGGAAAATCTTCTCTTGGCATTGAAAAATAAGAAGAAAGCCCCATTATAAATAATAAACCGATCATCACATAAATAACCGATGGATTTTTAATGGCCCATGAAGAGGGTTTAAACTCTTTTTCTGCATTTTTTTTCGCTTTATCCATGATGATTATTTACTTGTTTGGATTTGAACTTTTTGACCTGGCTTTACGCTACGGGCACCTTCACTTATAAGAGATTCTCCAGCATTGACACCAGACAGCACCTCAATGAAATCTCCATCTATTTTCCCTGTGGTTATAATTTGCTTTTTTATATCGGCAATATTATCATTAGCCTCTAAAGTGATATATACATACTGTTCCCCAGCCGCATTTTCAGAAATAATACCTTGAGGAATCATTAGAGCATTTTCATTGGTATAATCGTTTATTTTCACCTTGGCTGTTAGATTGGGTTTTATATTCCCATTTTTATTTGACACAGGGATTTCTATGGTATATGACCTATTCCCTGGGTTAATAAAATTACCTGTTTGTCTAACTTTAGATACAATACTGTCTCCAAGAATTGGGAAGAGAACAATTGCCTCTTTTCCTTTTGTGACTGTTCCCAAGTAACTTTCAGGAACATCAACTTCAATGTACATATTGGATAGGTTAACAATTCTGAAAACCTCAGAACCTTGACCCATAGGGGCAACTACAGTTCCTTGATCTTTGATTATATCATCAATGATTCCTGAAAAAGGTGCTCTCATGGTTGATTTGTCTAACTGACTCTGCAATTGTTTTACGGCATTGCTAGATGCTTCATAATTTGTTTTTGCTTGTAGGTACTGAATCTCTGAACCTATTTTTTGGTCCCACAAACGTTTTTGGCGCTCAAAAGTGGTTTTAGCCAATTCGGCTTGGGATTGTAATTGTGATAATTGACTTCCCATGCCACCATCATCTATTTTTGCCAATAGTTGCCCTTTGCTTACTTTTTGTCCCTCTTGAACATATACCTTTAAAAGAGTACCAGAAACTTCTGGATATATCAATACATTTTGACGTGTCTTAACATCTCCCTGTACTTCTAAATAATGATTGAATTTTGATGAGGTTACCTCAAAAACAGAAACCAAAGGAAGGTTTTTATTGCCGTCCAATGCATCAATGACAGAATCTAGTTGCTTTAACTGATTTTCCAGTTCCTTTTGTTGCGTGGATACCGTTGCTCTTTTAGTTCTAATAGCTTTTATATCATTGCTAGATAGGACACTCTCTATTGAAGTTTCCCCACCACTTCCACATGAAGCGAGTGTAAGAACTGCAAATAGGGCATATATTAATTTTTTCATAGTTAAAATGTTTATGGATAGATTGATGTTTATTAATTGTTAAGGATTATTTCCAATTCTGTCTTCCTATTGATGACATTGACCATGGATTGTAAATATTCTTGTTGCGTAGCGTATAATTGCGTTTGGGCTTGTCGGAGTTCAAAACTACTGGCCATTCCTTCAAAGTATTTTATTTCATTTTTCTTTTCAATACGTTCTGCCAAGTCCAGATTTTTCTTGGTGGTTTCATACTCTTCAATAGCAAGGATGTAATTACTCTTGGTGTTTTCCAATTGTAATCTAATTTGCTCTTCAGCTTCAGTCAATTGTGTTTTTGCTTTCTCCAAGGCAATTTTTGCTCTTTGGGTACTTGCGCTTCTTCCCAAGGAACTGAATAAAGGAATATTAAGATCAAACCTAAGGACAGAAGAATCAAACCACTGCTGTTCACTTTTTAGAAAATTAAAACCATCACTGTATGACGAAGAGCCATAATTTACAAATGCATTCAATGTTGGCAGTGCTCGGCTTTTGGCCAGTTTTAATTCCAGAGTACGTTGTTCGTTAAGGTTGGTGGCTAATTTATAATCAACATTGTTGTTTATGTTTAGGTCAGTTTCCACAAGGCCATAATCAATTTGTTTTTGGGTAAGTGTGTCTAAATTTTCAGTTAATTCAGTTGGGGAATCAATAGAAATACCCATGACCAGATTTAACATTTGTAATGTTATTTTCTTAAGTCTAATGGCATTTTTTAGCTGACTATTAATGGAAGACAATGTGATTTGTAATTGTTCCACACTTTCTTCTTCCCCAAGACCGTTTTCAAATATTTTTTGGGTTTCATCAAGATTTTTTGCCAGAGTGGTCTTGTTACTTTCTAAAATGGTAACACTCTCATTTGCCAACAGTACATTGCCGTAAGCCTCCACAACAGTTTTTCTAACTTCTAAATCTGTTTTCTCTTTGTTATTGGCACTATAATCCAAAAAAGTTTTGGTCGCTTGTACGCCAACAATATAGGAGCCATCAAAAATCTGTTGCTTAAGGATTGCCGAAGCATTCATAGATTGGGGCTGACCAAAAACTACTTCTTGGAATGTTCCAGGAACACCGCCAAAAAATTCAGCCGGAATTTGTGTCACAGGCTGTTTTAATTGATTTTGATAACTAACAGAGCCACTAATTTGCGGTAAACCTGCAGCAATGGTTTCCCATTTTTGTTTTTGAGCATCTATTAAATCCCTACTTGCGTTAATGGAACTGTAATTGTTTTCTAAGGCAAAGACAATAGCTTCTTCTAAAGTATAACTATTGGATTGGTTTTGTCCAAACCCGAAAGCTGTGATACTAATAGCTAATAATGTTAAAAAATGACTTCTCATTTATTGTTGATTTGAATTGATGATTTTATTTAAAAATTTTCTTCCTTTTGGTGTTACAATACCACGTAAATGGTATTCTAGATAATTGTCCATTAATGCAGTCATTGGAAACATATCTTGGGGAAACAGCTCAATGTTTTTAATGCTCATGACTCCAGAAAAATAGATTCTTGAGACAAATTCTATATTGAGATTTTCTCTATAAACACCCATTTGTATACCTTTGTTAAGGTTTTCTACCACACAATCTTGCATTACTTCATATTGCTTATTGCGTAATGTCTCATATACTTGCGGATAGTATTTTTGTAATTGATATTGTGGGGATGATTTTTCATTCTTAAGATGAACCATCATATGTTTTTTTATTTCATAAAGTTCCTCAATTGGATTTTTGTGTAAAGAACATATATGGTCTATTCCTTTTGAAATTGATTGAAAAACATGCATGGTACATTCTCCTACCAATTTGGTTTTGTTAGGAAAGTGGGAGTAAATGGTTTTTTTGGAAATACCCATTTCATTGGCCAAATCATCCATAGTCACACTTTTAAACCCTAGGGTCAAGAACATTTCCGCCGCTTTATTTATGATCTTAAATTTCATAATCGAGCGCAAATATAATGAAGGAAACTTTAAAAACAAAAAAAGTTTCCATAGTTTTTCAATATATTGTTTTTTTTAATTTATAACTTGTTTACAAAATGTAGAATGCTATTCCTCTAATTTGGTTCGTTCTACATATTTTTTATATGCAGTTTCTCCTTCTTCTTCCCAAAATTTATCATACAGCTCCCATTTTGTAAAATCCCTTCTTAACGGACCACATTTTTTTGCGCTGAATCTTTTTTTATGACTACTCTTGCCTTTGTCTGAACCATGGTTTCCAAACCCAAAGAACAGCTTTGCAAGTAAAAGAATACCAACGGCCTGCCAATAGCTGATTGCAACCAATCCAAACAAATCTGGCATCAACCAGTTCCATAGCCTCATGACCACATAACCGACCAAAAAGGCAAAAAGGACGCCCATTAAAACCATAAAAAATATTTTAAATATTTTGGGGACCATTGTTTTCAATTTGTTTTCGATTTTTCTTTCGATCTTCTTTTCTATAGTATCATCATGTTCCATATTTTTAATTTTAGTATGTTTTTTTCAATTCTAATTTTTTTGACCACCTGTTGTGGGTTTAATGCCCCAGTTCATTCATTGAAAAGATTAACTTTTCTCTTTTTTTAGCCCCAAGAGCGTTGGTTAAAAGGGACATGGCCCTATGTCGCCTAGACATAAGTGTCCCTTCTGGTATACCTGTTTGTTCTGCAATTTCATTATAGGTGTAGCCTTCAAAGTCAACGGCCAGAATAATGTCCCTGTAATAGGGTTTTAAATCTAAAACGGCCCATTTTAATTTTTCTTTAAGGTAATCGGGATATTCATTTGCCGATTTCCCATAGAACAGTTCGGCAAATTCTGTCCAAAGGTTTTCAAGTTCCATATCTACATCCAACCTTTCTTTTTTGGTTCGCATTACATCTATTATTTTGTTTCTAATAGAGTTGTAAACAAAACCGGCAATATTGTTTATTGGCAGAGCGTCCTGTGGTCTGGAAAATATTCTTAGGGCCACATCCTGTATTATATCTTCTGCATCACTGTCAGTGGTATCATCAATTTTTGACCGCACATAACCCTTTAGGGAATTATATTCATCTTTAAAGAAGTTGGCCAGGTTGTTGTGATTTTCTTTTTCAGAAACCATTCAGTGGGTTTTGTACAAGTCTTTCAGTTATAAAGACGAAGCTTTTCAAAGCTATTGCATTTTTAAGCAACTTTTTTTAATTATTCTTTAATTGGAGCGAAATTGAACCCAATGAATGTTGTTTGTTAAAATGAATGTATTTTTGAATAAAATTGGCTGAATGCATACTATTGAACACTATAGAACTGAATTTATATCCTATTTACAGGAAAAAATCGAAATCAAAGAACCAGCAAATCTTTACGTCCCCATTGATTATATTTTGGGTTTGGGAGGAAAGCGTTTAAGACCAATACTTACATTAATGACCGCAGAAATTTTTGGGACAGATTATAAAAAGGCCATGAATGCTGCATTGGCGGTAGAAATTTTTCATAATTTTTCATTGGTGCATGATGATATCATGGATGATGCCCCCCTTAGAAGAGGAAAAAAAACAGTACACGAAAAATGGGATATAAATACAGGTATTTTATCTGGTGATGCAATGTTGATCATGGCGTATCAGTTTTTTGAGAACTATGAAAACCCCATTTTTAAAGATTTGGCCAAGGCTTTTAGTGTCACGGCACTACAGGTGTGCGAAGGACAACAATACGATGTTGATTTTGAAACCCGTGATGATGTTACTATACCGGAATATCTTAAAATGATTGAATACAAAACGGCTGTTTTGGTTGCAGGCGCAATGAAAATGGGAGCTATTGTTGCTGATGCACCTGAAAAAGAACAAAACAACATTTATGAGTTTGGACGAAATTTAGGTATAGCATTTCAGTTACAAGATGATTATTTGGATGCCTTTGGAAACCCTGAAACTTTTGGAAAACAGCTTGGGGGAGATATCATTGAAAATAAAAAGACGTTCCTGTTTTTAAAAGCAATGGAGTTGGCAACCAAAGAACAACAAGAAGAACTGGGACATTTGTTTTCCATTCAGCCAAGTGATGCCACTGTAAAAATTGAAACGGCCAAGCAGATTTTTGTAGCATCTGGTGCAGCCGAATTGGCGAAGAAGGAAATTAAAAACTATACGCAAAAAGCTTTTTCAGAATTAGATTCTCTAACACTTAAGTCTGATAAAAAGAAAGTACTTCTTGATTTTGGTTCTCAGTTGATGAACCGTGAAGTTTAAAACCATTATTTTTTTTTAAAAAAACAGTCAGTCCAATTATGGGTAGAATCAATAAATACCAATTGTTCCACAATCCATTTTTATAAAGATATGTTTCCAAAAGGCCAAGGACGGTCCACTTTATAACGACGTACCCAATCCCAAGTAACAGCCCTTTTTTTAGATTTTTTTCATTGTTTTAAAACAGGGTATACCTTAATCCAAAAAAACCTCTAATTCCTTGGTTGGGGCCATACACATAAGATGGGTCAAAAGTAAGACCATAAGGATTGTCTGGAGTTACTTGTGCATTGCCGTTGGCATCAAAGACCACATTTTTATCAAAAGGGTCGTTAGCTCTGGAAAAAATGAATGGGTTTCCTTTGTTCGGTGTCCAATTCAATAAGTTTTTAATACCAGCATAGGCTTCAAAATCCTTAAATCCTTTATAGGTAAATTGAATATTTTGAATGCTCCAATAGGGTGAAAATTCTTGCCTTGGATCCAAAGGGCCCAAAATAGGTAGCCGCATAGGACTGTATAGATTTCCGGTATAATCTACGCTTAAATCCAATGATCTAATGGTATAGGAAAAGTTCCAAGTAGCTGTAAATTTTTCAGTCAAGATCTGTCTTGTTTTTATCCCGTCCTCTGTATTGCTCACATCTTGGAACGTTGCCCCGACCAAAACTTTTAATCCGTTTGTAAAAACAACATCAATATTGGCACTTATTCCTTTGGAAACAGATTTTCCGTCTAGATTGTCATAAATGATCTGGTTTGGATTGGTATCATAATCGGGTAAAATAATATTGCTGAAATGGGTATAAAAAATAGAAACGCCCAAACCAATAAAAGTGCCGTTGTCCCTATACATTTTTTTAAGGTAGTTAAGATTTACGTTCATGGAACGTTCGGGTTTTAATTCATTCGGTAATGATCACATCCCTTGCACCTGTAAGTGCTGCATGTTCCTCTGTAAAAAGGTTCACCACCCTAAAACCTGTTCCTGCATTTACCCTAAAAATATCATTATCGGATATCTTCCATTTATAGGCCGTTCTGGGTGTAAAAATATTCCCATGCCTTTTATCATAATCATATCGTAGACCCATTAATACCGAATGTTTTTTTGCAAATTTCAGTTCATCTTGTACAAATAGGCTGGGAATTACAACTTCATCTGCACTTATTGTTGCTGGAGTGTTGTCGTCATAATATTGATATCGTATTGCAGAACCTAAAAGCAAATCATGATTGCCCATGGGTTTGTCCCAAGTTAATTGGCTAAAACCAATGCGTTGCTGCGCCAAATAGGGAACATCACCATAAACCGAGTTCTGGTCATGGTCATTGTATGAAAAAGAAAGCATCAGTTTTTCTTTTGTTGGAAGTTGGTATTTTCCCAAAACCTCCCACCTTCTGGTATAAATACTTTCGCCATAGATTTCATCACCACCTCTAAATTCTGGAGTCCATTGCATTTCGCCACCCCATCGGTCTTCGTAGAAAAAACGCCCTGCCAAAGAAAAAACACGAGATTCATTTCGTTTAAAATTCCACTTTTGAAAGATTGATATCCTACTTTGAAGTGTTAGGTCGGTAAAATTATCTCCATTATTATCAATAGGGTTGTCATAATTAAAAAAGTTGATGCCCAATAGCACAT
>CAYNLI010000065.1:0-16146 GCA_964398035.1 uncultured Flavobacteriaceae bacterium
TTCGTTTGCGAACATTGTTATGTGCAACTACTGTAGTATTGTTGGTGTTAAAGTTGGCATTCCCTCCTGTATGGTCTCCGTGCATATGGGTGTTCAATAAAACGGAAATAGGCTTGTCTGTAATGGTCTTTATGGCGGTTTTAATTTTATCACTCAATCTGCCATATTGGTCATCTATCATATAAACGTATTCTTGGCCAACATAAACACCAATATTTCCACCTTGCCCAGTGAGCATATATACATCATCAGAAAGTTTATCAATCTTGATGACAACTTCATCATCTTGAGCTATTGAAGATGTTGTGGAAAGGAAAAAATGAATAGACCTAGAAAAAAATGTTTTTTAATCATAATAATTGGTTTTGTGGTGTATATCAAATATAAGATAAACATACTCATAACGTTGCACAAAAATCATTAGGGCTGTATCTTTGCATACTTATTTAGAAATTGATAATGAAGACTGCGGTTAGCACAGCAAAGAATTCTATAATAAAGATGGTTTTTGCTGATTTTAAGGAGATTACTAAAGCAAGACTGGCAGTTAGTGTTGTTTTTTCTTCTATTGCGGGCTATTTTCTGGGAGCAACAGAAATCAATTTTTTATCGTTACTTCTTTTGGCTTTTGGTGGGTATTGTATGGTAGGCGCTTCTAATGCGTACAATCAAATTATAGAAAAAGATTTGGATGCCTTAATGGATAGGACTAAGAATAGACCTATTCCATCTGGTAGAATGTCTGTAAACACAGCTCTTGTTATTGCTGTTGTGTTAACATTTTTGGGTATTGTAACATTATATGCTTTGAACCCTAAAACGGCAATGTTCGGGGCTATATCTATTTTTTTATATACCAGTTTGTATACGCCTTTAAAGACAAAAACCCCACTTTCAGTTTTTGTTGGAGCTATTCCTGGAGCCATACCATTTATGTTGGGTTGGGTGGCTGCAACAGATGATTTTGGGATTGAGCCGGGAACTCTTTTTATGATTCAGTTTTTTTGGCAGTTTCCACATTTTTGGGCATTGGGATGGATGTTGGATGAAGATTATAAAAAAGGAGGTTTTAAAATGTTGCCCACAGGAAAAAAGGATAAAGGAACGGCATTGCAAATTATAATGTACACCATTTGGATGATGGTAATTTCCATTATCCCTGTATTTGGCGTTACAAGTAGATTACATCTATCTATCATAGCTGCAATCATTATATTTTTAATGGGCTTTACAATGCTGGTTTTTGCTTTTCAGTTGTATAGAAAAAAAGATAATAAATCTGCCAAAAAATTGATGCTGGCGAGCGTAAGCTATATTACATTGATGCAAATAGTTTATGTAGTAGATAAATTTATATAAAATCAAGAATGGACTTAACACAGGGAACACAAAAAGAGAAAAATGACAGGGCTAAAAAAATGATGCTCTGGTTTGGGATTATAAGTTTAATTATGGCATTTGGAGGGTGGACAAGTGCATATATAGTAAGCAGGACAAGAGAAGATTGGATTGGTGATTTGGAGTTGCCCACTTCTTTTCTAATAAGCACCATAGTTATAATTATAAGTAGTGTTACCTATTATTTGGCAAAGAAGGCTGTAAAAACCAACAATTCTAAAATGTGTACCACATGGCTATTGGTTACTTTGGGCTTGGGGATTGTTTTTATAGTGTTACAGTTTAATGGTTTTTCCCAATTGGTGGCCAATGGTTATTATTTTACAGGACCAACAAGTAATATTAAATCATCCTATATATTTTTAATTGCCGCAGTGCATATTGTACATGTTGTAGCGGGGTTAATATCTCTTTTGGTTGTATTGTACAATCAGGTTAAAGGGAAATATACGTCAAATAATATGTTGGGAGTGGAATTAGGTGCTAGTTTTTGGCACTTTTTGGATTTGTTATGGGTGTATTTAATATTGTTTATTTATTTTGTTAACTAAGAATGGTTCTAAAGTTTAGTTTTGATGTCGTTTTACTTTTCTATAGACGAAAAAAATGTAAATTTGCTTAAATTTAACTAACACGATACGTTATATATGGATTCTACAGTGACAACGGGTACAAAGGAAGCTGTTTGGGGAGGTGGAAATAGACCATTGAATGCAAGTTATGGGAAACTAATGATGTGGTTTTTCTTGGTTTCTGATGCTATAACTTTTTCTGGTTTTATTGCGTCTTATGGTTTTTCAAGATTTAAATTTATTGAAACATGGCCAATTGCGGATGAGGTGTTTACCCACGTTCCATTTACCCATGAGAGTTATCCAATGATATATGTTGCATTCATGACATTTGTTTTGATCATGTCTTCCGTAACCATGGTATTGGCTGTGGATGCAGGTCATAAAATGCAAAAGAACAAAGTAGTATGGTATATGTTCGCTACAATAATTGGTGGCGCTGTATTTGTTGGTTCCCAAGCTTGGGAATGGGATACCTTTATTAAAGGAAGTCATGGAGCAATTGAAACTAAGGGAGGTCGTATTTTACAGTTTGTTAAAGCGGACTCAGGTGAAAGAGCTAGTTTGGCAGATTTTGCAAAAACTATTCCTAGTGAAAGGCTTGAGCATGAAGGAAAAAATGGTCTTTGGTATTCCAGTGAAGGCACATTGCCATCGTTTACCGTAAATGAAGTAACAGAAGGCTTTAAGGCTAATCCAAATATTTTAATACGTACAGAGACCATTAATGAAGAAGGTGAAAAAACACTTTTGAACAGGGAAGAGTCTTTGACCAAGCTCAAGGATGCCAAGTATGTGGTAGAAGGGGCCAACCTCATTCATAATGAATATGGCAGTAGATTGTTCGCAGATTTTTTCTTCTTTATAACTGGTTTTCACGGATTCCACGTTTTTTCTGGGGTATTGATTAATATCATTGTTTTCTTTAATGTTCTTCTTGGCACGTATGAGAGAAGAGGGCATTATGAGATGGTGGAAAAAGTGGGTCTGTACTGGCACTTTGTAGATTTGGTTTGGGTATTTGTATTCACATTTTTCTATCTGGTATAACCTGAACTTATTTCAGGAACCTGTTTCATTTTTATTAATAAGTATAATATAGAGCATGGCACACGAACATAAATTAGAAATCTTTAGAGGGTTGCTAAAGTTTAAATCTAACGTTAGTAAAATATGGGGAGTATTGATTTTCCTTACTATAATTACTACAATTGAAGTAGCTTTGGGTATTGCAAAGCCAAAAATTCTTATAAGCTCTTACTTTCTTGGAATGAAAGTATTGAATTGGATATTTATCATATTAACATTGGTAAAGGCATATTATATTGCGTGGGACTTTATGCACTTGCGTGATGAAAAAAGTTCTTTAAGGAGAGCTATTGTCTGGACCCCTATTTTCTTAGTACTATATCTTGTATTTATTTTGCTTTTTGAAGCAGATTATATTTACGTTATCTTTAGAGATGGGTTTGTGAAATGGGATTTCTAGAATAGAATTAACAAATAAAAAAGACGGTCTTTAGACCGTCTTTTTTATTTTTGCCAATGAGAACCAGAATATAGAATTAGGACCTTAATTTTAAAAATGAAGAAGACCTTTATTTTAGTAGTGCTTTTTATTTTCCCCATTGTGGCTTACCTTTTTTTTGCCTCTGGAGTTAATAATTTTGGAAGACTCCCTATGCTTACAGAAAATGTATTGGATGTAAGTGGTATTGATGATTCTGTTACTTTTCAGGATAAGATTACGGTGTTGGGTTTTTTGGGAAAGGATGTTGGGTTGAAAAAAGGCAACGCATTTAATTTAAACCAGAAAATATACAAACCTTTTTATGAGTTTTACGATTTTCAGTTTGTAATGGTAATGCCAAATGGAACAGAAAAAAAGGTAGAAGAACTGAAAAAGGATTTGGGGGGATTGGTTGATATTAAAAATTGGAAGTTTGTTTTTGGTAATGAAACCGAAATTAAAGATGTGTTTAAAAGCTTAAAATCTGATTTAAGTCTAGATGCTAATTTAAGTACTTCTTATGTTTTTATAATTGATAAAGACATGAACCTTAGGGGCAGGAAAAATGATGAGGATGAAGGCACTAAATATGGTTTTAATACCACTTCAGTTGCTGATTTGAATAACAAAATGGAAGATGATATTAAAATTATTTTAGCGGAATATAGATTAGCATTGAAGAAGAATAATGTAGAACGAAGCAAGAAATGAAGAAAGGCAAGTACACATACGTATGGGTTTCTTTTGTGATATTGGTTTTTGGAATCATTTTTATTCCTAGAATTATTAATAGTGTCCAAAATGATAGTGTGGTAGTAAATGACCGCATGAGTGTAAAAGATAATACAGATGCATTATCTTATCTTATTATTGATGGCAAAAAACGTAGAGTTCCACAGTTTGCATTTGTGAATCAGGATAGTCTTGTAATCACAGATAAAGATTATATAGGAAAAGTATTTGTGGTTGAATTTTTCTTTACCAGTTGTCCATCTATTTGCCCAGTGATGACCAAAAATTTGGTTGCTGTTCAAGAAGAGTTTAAAGATGTCAAAAATTTTGGCATAGCTTCTTTTTCCATCAATCCTAGATATGATTCTCCCAGAGTTTTAAAAGAGTATGCAGAAAAATATAAAATCACAGATTTGGATTGGCATTTGTTGACAGGGGAACAGGAAATCATTTATGATTTGGCTAATACAGGTTTTAATATTTTTGCTGCAGAAAGGCCGGATGTTCCCGGTGGTTTTGAACATTCAGGGATGTTTGCTTTAATTGATAAAAAAGGATATGTACGTTCCAGAGTAGATGATTTTGGAAACCCTATTATTTACTATAGAGGGACAATTTTAGAGAGCGAAGGTGAGAATAATGAGGGTGAGAAGGAACAAATATCAGTCTTAAAAGAAGATATTAAAAAGTTGTTGCAAGAATAGTATGGATGTAAATTCATTAAAAGAGAAAAAATTTAACAGCCTTATTACCATAGTTTCAATAGTGATACCGTTGGTGGTGGCTTTGCTTTTTGGGGTACAACTGCCCAATGTAGAACCTTTGAGTTTTTTACCACCGATTTATGCATCAATCAATGGACTTACTGCCATTTTACTTATAGTTGCAGTATGGGCCATTAAGAATAGAAAAAGAGAATTGCACCAAAAATTAATGACCACATGTATTGTGTTGTCACTTTTGTTTTTAGTTATGTATATTGCCTATCACATGACATCAAATTCAACGGAATTTGGAGGGGAAGGAGCAATTAAATATGTGTATTACTTTATATTGATATCGCATATTATATTATCCATTGTTATTATTCCATTGGTGTTAAAGACGTACGCAAGAGCATATCTTAAAAATTTTGATGCACATGGAAAACTGGCAAAAATCACATTTCCCATATGGTTATATGTTGCCATTACAGGAGTTGTGGTCTATGTAATGATATCACCTTATTATATAAATTAATGTCATCTCGGGCAGAGTTGAGAAGAATATAAGAATGAAACGCAACATTATAATTTTATTTTCAATTGTTTTTTTATTGCTTCCCCAGTTGTCAGAAGCACAATGTGCTATGTGCCGTGCAGTTTTAGAAAGTGAAGAAAATTCATCTACTGCGGAGGGAATTAATAATGGAATAGTGTATTTAATGGCTATTCCTTATATATTGATAGGGGGCTTATTTTACTTCATTTATAAGAGAATGAAAAACTAATTTTTCTTTTTAACATTTTTTTCGTCATTAACTGTAACAATATCACTTTCTTATAGTCTTATAAAAGTGCGCTTTGTGCATTTCATCAATCAATCAACAATACTGACCAATGTTCGACATAGAAAGATGGCAGGAAATCTTTGACACTATTCGTAAAAATAAATTACGAACTTTCCTTACGGGGCTTTCCGTAGCCTCTGGTATATTTATTCTTGTAATTTTATTGGGTTTTGGACAAGGTCTACAAAACGGCATTGAACAAGAGTTTAAAGAAGATGCCGCTACCAGTGTATGGGTATGGCCGGGTGTAACATCAAAAGAATATAAGGGACTTAATCCAGGAAGACGTATTCAGCTTAATAATGAAAATTATGAAACTGTGGGTGTTTTGCTAAAAAACGCTATAGAATATGAATCACCAAGAATTTTTGTTAGAGGCATTACAGTAAATTACGGAAAAGAAGCACTTGTCTATGGAGTGCAGGGAGTTTCTTCTCAGTTTCAATTTATTGAGAATGCTAAAATGTTTGAAGGACGATTTATAAATTACCAAGATGAAGTTGGTACGGGAAAGATTGCTGTTATTGGAAAAAAGATTAAAACAGATGTTTTTACAGATGTGGAATCACCAGTAGGGGAATTTATAAAAATATCTGGGATTCCTTTTAAGATAATTGGTGTGTATGGTGAATATGAAGACAGAGAAGAGGAGCGTATTTATATTCCAATTACAACAGCTCAGAGGGTTTTTAATGGAGGTGATAGAGTGAATAATATGTCCTATACATTACCGCCCGCAGAAAATTTTGATCAGGCCGTAGACCAGGCGGTGAATTTTAAAAACAGTCTTAAAACCCATCTTCAACAAGTACATACCATAGCACCAGATGATACAAGTGCATTAGAGGTTTGGAGTGCGTTGGAAGAAGCAAAAAGATATTATACGTTAACAGCCAATATTAAATTTTTCTTCTGGTTTGTTGGTATATGTACCATTATTGCTGGTGTGGTAGGGGTGAGCAATATTATGTTGATTGTAGTAAAGGAACGAACAAAAGAGATTGGGATTCGTAAAGCTCTAGGTGCTAAACCTTGGTCCATTGTGGGCATGATTTTGCACGAAGCCATTTTTGTAACTGCTATTTCTGGATTTACGGGACTTATTTTTAGCATGGGGATTTTGGAAATCTTGGGGCCGAATATAGAGGTGGATTATATTTTAAATCCCTCTGTAAATTTTAACGTGGCAATTTCTACAGTTTTAGTGTTGATTTTAGCAGGCACTATAGCTGGGTTTTTTCCTGCATGGAGAGCTGCACGTATACAAACTATAGATGCTTTACGAGATGAATAGTATAATATTAATGCAATGAACAATGTTTAGCAGAGACCGTTGGCAGGAAATTATAGAAGTGTTGACCAGTAATTGGTTTAGGACCGTTCTTACTGCATTTGGTGTTTTTTGGGGCATTTCTATCCTTATAATTTTACTTTCGGCTGGGAAAGGTCTAGAGAATGGAATAAAACAAGATTTTGGGGATATTGCTACAAATACCATGTTCATGTGGACGCGCAGTACCACTAAAGCATATAAAGGATTGCCTATAGGGAGAAGGTTTAGTTTTAAGACAGAAGATGTGCAATCCATCAGGGACAATGTACCCAATTTACGATTTGTATCCCCAAGAAATCAATTGGGAGGTTTTAGAGGAGGAAATAATGTGGTAAGAGGCCTTAACGCTGGGGCATATAATGTGTATGGTGATTATCCCGAGATTATTAACCAAGACCCAATGACAGTGACTTCTGGTCGTTTTTTAAATTATAATGATATTAATGAAAAACGAAAGATTGCTATAATAGGGAATGGGGTGAAAAACGACTTGTATGATAAGGATGAGGAGGTTATAGGAACATATATTAAAATACAAGGGGTTAACTTTTTGGTGGTTGGTACATATAAAAAGAATAGCAGTGATGGAGGGGAGGAAGGTCAAAAAGAAATTTACGTCCCATTTACTGCTTTCTCACAAGCATTTAATAGAGGGAACAATGTAGGTTGGATGGCTATTACGGCGCATGATGGCAGTTCTATTTCAGATTTAAAGGAAAGCATTATAAATGTGGTTAAGACTAAACGTAAAATTCATCCAGAAGACCAGCGTGCAGTGGGTTATTTTGATTTGTATGAACAGTATAATAGAGTGGAAAACCTTTTTGGGGCACTTAAATGGGTGGCTTATATTGTAGGAATCATGGTGCTTTTATCGGGTATTATAGGGGTAAGTAATATTATGCTCATCGTTATAAAAGAAAGAACTAAAGAAATAGGAATACGCAGAGCATTGGGAGAAGATCCTTGGTCAATAAAAAAACAAATTCTAATGGAATCTATTTTCTTGACTGTTATTTCTGGAATGGCGGGTATTACTTTTGGTGCTTTGTTTATTTATGGAGTAAATGCTTTATTAGATTCTGTAGGGCCTGTAGATATGTTCATGAATCCTAGTGTGAGTGTAAATGTGGTTATAGGAGCGCTTGTTATTTTAATAGTTTCTGGTTTGTTGGCTGGTTTTATACCAGCTCAAAGTGCCATTAAAGTGAGGCCAATAGATGCATTAAGAACAGACTAATTATTATAAGAACTAAATATCAATCAATCTATTCGATAGAAATCGAGAGTTAAATCAATCAAAAATGAAAAGAAGAGTAACCATTATCATTTTATTATTAATTGTAGTTGCCTTTGGTGGGTCAATGTACTATTTATATCAAAAAAATGCTGAAGACCCTGTTGTGTATGAAACGGAAGAACCTTCTACACAGACTATTATTAAAAAGACAATGGCCACTGGTAGTATTCTTCCTTTGGAAGAGGTGCTTATAAAACCCAATATTTCAGGTGTAATTGAAGAAATCTATGTAGAAGGAGGGGATTATGTTAAGTCTGGGGATTTACTGGCCAAAATAAAAATCGTACCCAATTTAACTGCTTTGAACAATGCTAAAAATGCCATTGATGAAGCTAAAATTGCTTTGGATGATCAGGTAAGGAATTATGAGCGTCAAAAAAAGCTATTCGATAAAGGAGTGATTTCCAAAGTGGATTTAGAACGTGCACAGGTAAGTTATGACCAAGCTAGACAAGGGTATAGTGCGGCAAATAAAAGGTATGATATTGTTAAGACGGGAACCACAAAGGGCTATGGCAATACAGCCAATACCTTAATACGTTCTACGGTCAGCGGTATGGTATTGGAAGTCCCAGTAGAAGTAGGCAATCAAGTTATTGAAAGCAATAATTTTAATGAGGGTACAACGATAGCCATAGTTGCTGATGTGGATAAAATGATTTTTGAAGGAAAGGTGGATGAATCTGAAGTTGGAAAAATAAAGGAGGATTTACCACTGGAAATTACTGTTGGGGCTATAGAAAATACAATTTTTGATGCAGTGTTGGATTATATTGCCCCAAAAGGAAATGAAGAAAATGGCGCTATCCAATTTGAAATAAAGGGGACACTAAAAAAACAAGATTCTATTTTTATTAGAGCGGGATTAAGTGCTAATGCCTCCATTATTTTAGCGCGGGCTGATAGTGTGTTGTCTGTGAAAGAATCCTTAATTCAGTTTGATGATGATACAAAACAACCTTTTGTAGAAATAGAGACAGGTGAGCAACAATTTGAACGTAAGGATATAGAATTAGGAATAAGTGATGGTATCCATGTGGAGGTAAAATCTGGCATTAATTTAAAAGATAGAATAAAAATATGGAACCAAGTGAAGCAAGATGAATTTGCTAATTAAACTTTTTAACAAAATTTTTCACGATTTCTTGTAACATTTTAACAACTTGTAAGTCCTATTACAAGGATTAACAACTCAACTAATAAAACTGACCCATGATTGAAATAAAAGATCTTCATAAATCCTATAAAATGGGAAGCAATTCTCTTCACGTATTAAAAGGAATCAACTTTTCAGTTAAAGAAGGAGAATTAGTAGCTATTATGGGGTCTTCAGGCTCAGGAAAATCTACCTTATTGAATATTCTTGGAATGTTGGATGTTGCTGATTCTGGGGACTATATTTTAGATGGGGTTCCCATTAAAAATTTAAATGAAACCAAAGCGGCACAGTATCGCAATAAATTTTTGGGTTTTGTTTTCCAGTCTTTTAACCTTATTAATTATAAAAGTGCTTTAGAAAATGTTGCACTGCCCTTATATTATCAGAAAGTTGGTAGAAAAGAACGTCAGGAAAAAGCATTAAAATATTTGGATCAAGTAGGTCTTAAAGAATGGGCAGGACATTTACCCAGTGAACTTTCTGGTGGTCAAAAACAACGTGTAGCAATTGCAAGAGCAATGGCTGCTGAGCCAAAAGTGTTATTGGCAGATGAACCTACAGGTGCATTGGATAGTACTACCTCATATGAGGTAATGGATTTGATTCAAAAAATAAATGATCAGGGAAATACTATATTAATAGTTACCCATGAATCTGATATTGCAGATATGTGCAAGCGTATTGTGCACTTAAAAGATGGGGTTATCATAGAAGATAAAAAAATAAAACAAGTTAGAGCTGCACAATATGTTTGATAGAGACATTTGGCAAGAAATATTCCATAGCATTAAGAGTAATAAGTTAAGAACTTTCTTGACTGGTTTTTCTGTAGGATGGGGGATATTTATTTTGGTAATGCTGTTAGCATCCGTTAAAGGTATGCAAAACGGTTTTATGGGGCAGTTTGGTGATGATGCTACCAATTCTATTTATATCCGTTCAGGAACAACGTCTAAAGCCTATGGAGGTTTTGAAGCTGAACGTAGAATTCAATTACGGAATGATGATGTTGAATATATAAAAAGAAGTTTTCCAAATGATTTTGAACAAATAACAGGGAAATATTATACAGGAACAACGGCTCGTTATAAAGGAGAAACAGGATCGTATAATATTCAAGCAGTATATCCCGATAATCAAGTAATAGAAAAAACGATTATTACTAGTGGCAGGTATATCAATATGAACGATATAGTTTCTGCTTCAAAAGTGGCTATTATTGGCAGAAAAGTTGTTGAAGATTTATTTAATAAAGAAGACCCTCTTGGTAAATTTGTAGAGTTTAATGGCTTGCCATTTAGAGTTATAGGGGTTTTTACGGATGAAGGAGATGATAACGCTGAACGAGGTATTTATGCACCTCTTAGTACCTATCAAAAAATTTATGGGCAGACGGATCGTATAAATCAAATAGCACTTACATATAATTCATCTTATAATTTAACTAAGGCATTAGAATTTTCTGACCGTTTAGAAATCTTGTTAAAGAGAAAACATAAGGTTTCTCCAGATGATCAGGCAGGGATTCGAATTTTTAATTATGCAGAGGTTTTTTCAGATATAACCAATTTTACAGGAGGATTAAACATGATTAGTATTGTGATAGGCTTGTTAATTCTTATTTCAGGAATTGTAGGTATTGGTAATATCATGGTGTTTATAATAAAAGAGCGAACCAAAGAAATAGGAGTACGTAAGGCATTGGGCGCAGAACCATGGCAAATAATAAAGCTAGTTTTATTAGAATCAGTTTTTATTACTACCGTGTCTGGTTTTATAGGGTTGTTATTTGCGATGGCTATTTTGGGTGTTGTAGGTCCTAGTATACAATCTCCGGCATTTACGAACCCATCGGTAAGTTTTTCTACCGTCCTTACTGCTACAATAATACTTGTTGTAGCAGGGCTTGTAGCAGGATTGATACCCGCATTAAAGGCGGCCAATGTAAAGCCAATTGTGGCACTAAGAGATAAATAATATGTGGCTATTTGATAGAGACTTGTGGAGAGAGATTTTTAATACCCTTGGGAAAAATATGTTCCGTACATTTTTGACTATGATAGGGGTAATCTTGGCGATGATTATTTTGATGTTGTTATTGGGTTCTTCTAACGGGTTAAGTAATGGGTTTGATAAAATTTTTGAAGGAACAGCATCTAATAGTTTGTTTGTTTGGAGTCAAAGAACATCAGAGCCCTACAAAGGTTTTGAAAGAGGAAGAAGAATACAATTTAGATTAGATGATGCCAGAATTATAAAAGAGCAAATACCAGAAATTGAAGTATTAGCTCCAAGAATAGAATTAGGAAGTCATAGAGGAGTATCTACCGTATATAGGAATGGACTGACTAGCGGGTCTACAGTTTATGGGGATTATCCAGCAATAGATGAAATCACAAAAAAGAAAATAATTGCAGGTAGGTTTATAAACCAAACAGATATTGAAGGGGCAAAAAAGATATGTGTAATTGGGGAAGAAACTTTTAAATTACTTTTTGATAAGGATGAAGATGCTATCGGGAAAAATGTTCGTATCAATGGTGTGTTTTTTACCGTTGTTGGTGTGTATAAGCCCAATCAGAATATGAATATTGATGGGGAAAATGCAGTGTTCATTCCTTTTTCTACTTTTCAGAAAGCATTTGGTTCTGCAGACCGTATGGGGTGGATGGCAATTTCGGTGCAGGCAGATACTCAAGTAGCTGTTGTAGAAAACAAGATTAAAAAATTGCTCAAAGCAAAATATAATATTCACCCAGATGATCCTAGAGCAATAGGTAGTTTTGATATGTCGGAGATTTTTAACGGAATCTCAGCATTTACCATGGTGCTTAAAGGTTTTTCATTTTTCATAGGAATCTTTACACTCTTGGCAGGGGTTATCGCAATTAGTAACATTCTTTTAATTACAGTAAAGGAGCGTACCAAAGAAATAGGAATACGTAGGGCATTGGGAGCCACTCCAAAAGTTGTAAAACGTCAAATTGTAATGGAATCTATTGTGCTAACAGCATTTGCAGGTTTAATAGGTTTTGCGATAGCTGTTGGAATTTTAGGAGTGATAGATATGTTATTAAGACAAGGTAATGGTGATATACCAATTAAGAATCCTATGGTAAGTATACCTCAGTTTCTGTTTTCTTTTACACTAATGGTTGGGTTAAGTGTACTTATTGGTTTAATACCAGCAAAAAGAGCAATAAAAATAAAGCCGATAGAGGCATTAAGAGAAGAATAAAAAAGTAAAAATT
This sequence comes from uncultured Flavobacteriaceae bacterium, assembly GCA_964398035.1. Classification (GTDB taxonomy): domain Bacteria; phylum Bacteroidota; class Bacteroidia; order Flavobacteriales; family Flavobacteriaceae; genus Saonia. The sequence goes on from CAYNLI010000065.1 coordinate 12,805, forward strand.
ATAAACAATCAAATAACATAAAATGAATAAGTATTTAAAATACGGACTAATAGGGCTTGCTGTTGTGGGGATTTTAGCTGCAACTGTCTTTTTCTTAAAAAAGAATAGTACACCTGTAAAACTGTATGAGACAGCAACTATAGAAAAGAAAGATATTATAAATAAAGTAGTTGTTACCGGAAAGGTAATACCTGAAGATGAAATTGAAATTAAACCACAAATTTCGGGTATTATTGATAAAATATATTTGGAAGAAGGTGCCATGGTGAACGCAGGAGACTTAATTGCGGTTATTAAAGTAGTGCCAAATGAACAGTCTTTAAACCAATCTCGTGGTAGGGTCAATAATGCAAAATTGGCTTTGGATAATGTTAAAATAGAATTTAATAGAAATAAATCTTTGTTTGATAAAGGTGTTATTTCAAGTCAAGATTTTAACAGCTTACAGTTGCAATACAATCAGGCACAGCAAGAACTTAAAAATGCACAATCAGATTATCAAATTATACGTGTAGGTTCTGCGGGAGGTTCAGCCACTGCAAACACAAATATTAGAGCTACTGTTTCTGGTACTATTCTGGAAATCCCTGTTGAAGAAGGTGATCAAGTGATACAGAGTAATAACTTTAATGATGGTACTACAATTGCTACCATTGCAGATATGACCAAAATGATTTTTGAAGGTGAAGTAGATGAGGCGGAAGTTGGGAAACTAAAAATAGGAATGCCTTTAAAAATTAGTTTAGGGGCTTTAGAGAATTCAACTTTTGAAGCTTTATTAAAGTTTATTGCTCCTAAAGGAGTAGAAGCAGAAGGAGCAGTACAGTTTAAAATTGAAGGAGATTTAGTCGTGAATGATAGTGTAAATGTACGTGCTGGTTATAGTGCCAATGCATCTATTGTATTAGAGGAGAAGAAAGATGTTCTGTCCATAAAAGAGGCGTTGTTGCAGTTTGATAAAGAAACAGAAAAGCCATTTGTTGAAATAGAAATTGGTGAAAATGAATTTGAACGCAAAGAGTTGGTACTTGGTGTAAGTGATGGGATTGATGTAGAAATTGTTTCAGGGTTAAGTGAAGATGATAAAATTAAAGTTTGGAATATACTTGAAAAAAGTGGCAGCGATAATTCAAATGACAACTAAATAAAACAAAATAGTTATTCATATAATCAAATCAAAAAGCGAATGAAACTAAAGATAACAGCCCTACTAATTCTATTTGTAATAGGAATTGGTACAGCACAGCAAAGAAATTGGACATTGGAAGAATGTGTAACCTATGCTGTGGAGAACAATTTGACCATAGAACAGTTTGAGCTGGATTTGGAAAATACCAAGATTGATAAATCTGATGCTTTGGGAGATTTTCTTCCCAGCCTAAACGGACAAATTAGTACTTCAGGTAGTACAGGTCTTATTTTAGACCCTACTACCAATGGATTTATTACGGGTACAATTTTTTCCTCATCTAGTAGTGTTACATCCTCTGTGACACTTTTTGATGGAATGCGTAATGTTCATAGATTAAACAGAGCAAAACTTAGTGCCTTGGCAAGTCAATACCGTTTGGATGATTTAGTGGATGACATTAGATTAAATGTTGCCAATGCTTATTTATTGATTTTATCCAATAAAGAATCCCTTAAAGTATTTAATGCGCAGTACGCTGTTACTGAACAAGATTTGGAAAAAACCAAGGAATTGGTAGCCTCAGGCGTAGTTCCAAGAGGTGATTTGTTGGAGATTGAAGCTACGGCGGCCGGCCAGGAGCAGCAAATTGTAAATGCAGAGAATTCAGTTTTAATCTCAAGAATCAATTTAGCACAAATGTTACAGATAACGGATTATGAAAATTTTGATATTTCTGATGAGGTATTTCAAATTCCACCATCTGATATTTTGAACAATTCTCCAAAAGTGATTTTTGATAAAGCGTTGACTTTTAGAAATGATATTAAATACTCTCAATCCAATGTAGATTTAGCTGAAAAGGATTTAGAGATTGCAAAGGGGGCTATACTTCCTACTTTAGGAGCGTTTTTTAATTATAACACTAGATATTCAGATCAAACTAGAGACCCAATTACAGGAGAAAAAATTGGATTCAAGAATCAGTTATGGATTAATGACGGAATTTCTTATGGAGCGCGATTAAACATACCTATTTTTAATGGTTTTAGTGTAAAAAACAATATTAAGCGATCAAAAATAAGTATTAAGAAAGCCAAATTACAGTTAGAGCAAGATAAATTGTTTTTAGAAACTGATATTAATCAGGCTTATGTAGATGTAAAAGCTTTTAGTAAAGCTTATGAGGCTGCTGAAAAAACCTTGGAAGCAAGGCGTTTGGCATACCAATACTCCAAAGAGCGTTTTGATGTTGGTCTTATGAATGCTTTTGATTTTAGTCAGGCACAATCTAGAGTAGATAATGCTGAGGCTGAAGTTATTCGTACTAAATACAATTATATTTTTAGATTAAAAGTGCTGGAATTCTATTTTGGGCTTCCTATTGTATTGAACTAAAGTATATTTGTAGCCATTATGGCTATTATTTTAAATTTAGAGACTGCAACTACCAATTGTTCTGTTAGTATTGCAAAAGACGGTAAGTTGCTTTTGCTTAAGGAATATAGCAGTGAGGGATATTCCCACTCAGAAAAATTACATGTTTTTATAAAGGAAGCTTTGAAAGAGGCTTCCTTATCTTTTTCAGAACTTAGTGCTATTGCCGTTAGTAAAGGACCAGGCTCTTATACAGGTCTTAGAATTGGTGTTTCTGCAGCCAAGGGCCTGTGTTTTTCATTAGACCTTCCTTTGCTGTCAATATCTACTTTGGAGAGTATGGCATACCAAGCACGTTGGAATGGAGAAGGCGTTGTTGTTCCAGTGTTGGATGCTAGAAGAATGGAAGTGTACTCACAGGTTTTTGATTCTAATTATAATGAGGTCAGAGAAACCAAAGCTGAAATTATCGATGAACTTTCATTCAATGAATTTATACAAAAAGGAAAAGTTCTATTGGTTGGTAGTGGAGCAGAAAAATGTAAAGAGATTCTGAAAAATTCTGACTTTAGTTTTGATAGTACTATTGTGCCTTCAGCAAAAGAAATGTGTCAATTATCATATAAAAAACACAAAATAGGCGATTTTAAAAATGTTGCTTATTTTGAACCGTATTATCTTAAAGACTTTATTTTACAGAAGAAGAAAAAGAAAGTGTAAAATCAATTAATGTTCTCTTTCTTATTTAAGGGGTCATAGTATACCAATAACGCTATAACTTCCTTTTAACCTGAGTTCGATTAAAAGATAGTTAGTTGATTTGTTTTAACGGTTTG
>CAYNLI010000066.1:0-16126 GCA_964398035.1 uncultured Flavobacteriaceae bacterium
GTTTCTTTTCAGAATTGACCAGTATTATAAATGTAAATGATGTGAAATCTATTCGGGTATATAAAGATGTTTCCGATATAGCCATGTATGGCGTTCGTAGTGCAAATGGTATTATTGATATAAGATTGAAATAGCTTTTTACTTCTTTTTTTTTGAAAACATCCAAGGGATTAAATCAGGTTCATTAAATGCTTTTATAAAAGATTGTCCATGATTAGCCCCTTCATATTCCGTATATTTTACATTGGCGTCAGCATCTGAAAGTAATTTGTACATGGTACGGGAACCTTCCACAGGGTTACCATTATCCGCTCCACCATGAAATATCCAAAAAGGAATATGCTTTATGTTCTCTATTTGTGCAGGGTCAGAATACCCGGCCATAGGCACCGCGGCAGCAAATAAATCTGGTCTTCTGGCCGTATATTCCCAAGTGCCAAAACCACCCATGGATTTCCCTATAAGATAGACTCGGTCTGCATCAATAGGCAAAGTGGCAATCATTTTATCAATGAGTTCCAAAGTGGCCGCTCCAGATTCTGATGGTGAAGGGTTCATGGTATAAGAACCATCCTCCCCTAGCCCTAAAAATGGAGTTTCAGGTGTATTGCCCACCCATTTAGCCCATTCTTCATTTATGGTTTTAGCCGAACATTGTGGTGCAAGTACATAGCTGGGATATTTAGCTTGCATATTGGGAGCCACCAAAGACATTTCATTCATAAAAAGACCAGTGCCTTTATATATTTGTGAGCCATTATCTGTACCACGGTCTCCTCTACCGTGCAAAAAAATAACAAGCGGAATTTTCTCTTGATGTTCATCTTCTGGGCTATATAATCGATATGGCATTTGCATTCCATTAGAAGCCAAAAATGTATTTTTTGTCAATACACTGTCTATATTAGCAGCTACCCACTCTAAAGTTTCCACATTGGATAGCTCTTTCAATGCTTCTATGTTAACAGTGCTTTCTTTCTGTTTACAGGAGACTAATATTGACAAACAAATGAAGAGTAATGATAAATAACGCATTATTTTATGATTAGTTAGTTGATTACTAAAGTAATGAAAGATAAAGTTTTAATTCTGAATTAAGATTATATTAAACATATTTCATTGAAACCCTACATTATTTTGGTGTCCAAAAAGAATCACCGGCTTCAATAAGTTCTATTGGGATTTCGTTGATGAAATTTTTAAGCCATTCAGCACAGTAATCCATTCCTGTTTCCTCAGAATTTGCATGTCCTATGATTATAAGCGCTTTCCTTTTACCTATATTCACAGCATCACGCACATATTCCACTGTTTCCCATTCGTTTGTCTCCCCAATAATCAATACTTCTACATCACCCCTTTGTAGACTTCTAATTTGAGAGGTATATTTCTTGCAAACGCCCTCCTGGAACAACATACTCGTAAGGAAGGGCTAATTCTGGAAGAGTGTGCAAAAATAGCATTGGGCTCTCTGGTTAGTTTGCCGAATATAATGGCAAAAGTAATGCGGAGCATTTTTATATGAGATTCTTTATTTTATGCTAAATATAACCCAATTTGAAAGATGTCCACTAATTTGCATAATCGTATACGATATATTATTTTTGACATATGATTCAAAAGATAAATTTTAGAGATCAGGTACGGCTACATCTTTTAAAACAAATGCAAAAAGGAGAATTGCGCTTAGGAAAGACCATAAATCTAGCGTCTTTGGCCAGGCATTTGGATGTTAGTGTCACCCCTATTCGTGAAGCATTGACACAGTTGCAACAGTCACAGATAATCAAAGCTGTTCCTAATAGAGGGTTCATTATTGCTGAACTCAACAGCCATGAAGCTAAGAATCTGTATGAGCTTGTGGCCAATATGGAAGCTTTGGCCATGGAAGAGTCAGAATTTGATGAAACGGCCTTGATCAAGCTTAAACAGCAACAAGAAATTTTCATGGAATCCAATACAGCTTTGGAACAAGTAAATGTTGATATGGAATTTCATCGTTTGTTGAGTTGTAACTATAAAAATGAAATGGCACAACAGATTTTGTTGGATTTAAAAACCCGAATATTTTTTTATGAAAGAGAATTGGCCAATGAAGTTGAGTTTTATAAAAACGCACATAATCAACACGACTCCATTATTTCTGCCATTGAAGAGAACAACAGCCCTACTGCTGCTTTGATTCTTAAAATGAACTGGTTGCAAAGTTTGGGATATATTCAAAAATTATTGGAACCAGTTGCTCTTTAATATTATTTATTAAACCAATAGGTTAATTTTAAGGTAAGAGACCAATTTCTACCAGTATAGGGAGAAAGCATATGGTTATTGGTATAAACCAAAAATAAGTCTGAAGCTGGTTTGTACCGCCATTGAAACCTTGAGTTTAGGTTAAAGTTTTTAGATTGTTCGTTGTATTGAAACAAGGTAGAAAAAAACAGTTTATTGGTAAAAGTGACATCCACTTCTGACCCGATTAACCAAAATTCGGTCGTGTTCCATGGTTCTGGCAACTTAATGTTGTTATAGCTCAACGCAGTACTTATGTTTACGTAAGGTTGAAAACGATAGCCTATCTCAGTTGTGAGATTCATTCTATCACCATCTACATAATACCCTCCAATACGGCCACTTATATCATAAGTAAACATACTTTGTGGTTTGGAACTATAACTAAACCGCATCGCGTTCCAACTATGTTTTGTCCCTACATTAAGTGAATCTTTATCTGTTCTGGTAGGGTCAAATGGAGACAATAATTCTACATATTCATCAACCATTTCTACACTAAGACTGCTTCTGTTACGGAAGTTTAAAAGATATTCCAGCGTGTTTTGGTTGTCCGTTTTCTTCATGTTTTCATTAAAGAAATAGCTGGTATTCAATACAGGCCCATGACTTAATATTTTACCTTTATTAGGAAAAAATAAATACCCAACAAAGGAATTCACGTTTATATATCCGTTTCGTGGTACAAAACCTACCTCTGCGGTGTATGTCTCACCTACTGATTCTTCTTGGACCCTCCAATTCCATTTTCTGCTCTTGTATTCAAGATGTGCAGCTTGTGTAATGCCACTATTTTTTTCATTTGGTGAGAAGGACTTAAGAAAAAAGGCCTTCCCTGCCCATAAATTATTGGAAGAGGCCAAATTATATTCCAGCCCAAGATTTCTGTTAAATTTTGAATAAACGTTCCGTATGGAGTCTGTGTCTTGTGGATAACGCAAGGATTCCTTGTCTACAAACATCAACCCGATACTAGATCTGCTAAAAACTTTTCGTTGCAAGGAAACCACTCCAAAATTTTGATTTGGAAGACCAGAGCTTTCTATGCTTTCTGTTTGCATGTCCATGATGCCCAAACGCCACTTTTCATTTATATTTCCGCTTATTCTGGCTCCTGCAGTGATAGGCACTCCAAGCCCTATTCTTCTTGAGAAAAAAGGGCGAATGGTTGGGTATCCAAAATTGGCGAACAAATCACCATTTTCTAAAAAGAACTGGCGCTTTTCTGGAAAGAAGAGTTCATATCTATCCAGATTGGTAACTTGGCGATCTACCTCTACCTGAGAAAAATCTGGGTTAACGGTCAAATCTAAATTAAGAGAAGAAGTAAGACTTATTTTTATGTCCCCTCCAATTTTTGTCTCATTGGATGTTGCTCCTTCAAAATCAGTACTTGTTTCTCCCAGTATATAAGGTATTATAGAAATATTGGTGCCAGGCGATGGTGGTGGCGCATCCCAAACCAATACTCCAGAGTATGCCATGGACGAAGAAGGAAATTGCCGAGGTACTGGTGTCCAGCTAGATTTTTCACTTGCTTTAAGGTCTAACCTGCTGAAATTGATTCCCCATTCCGTTACCCCATCTTTATATCTGATTGATTTAAAAGGAACTGCCATTTCAAAAACCCATTTTTCCTCATCCTGTTTCACTTTAGAAACCCATTTGGTATCCCAGTTAAGGTCTATTTTTGAACCTTCATACATGGTGCCGTCCCATTGTGCTCCCGCAGCATTGGAGCCAAAGGAAAACCCTGTGGTCTGGTTATTGAAAGGGTCCAGGAACAATAAAAAGTTGTCGTTTTTTCCAAAAGAAAAATCCCGACGTAAGGATTCAACATAATAGGGTCCTGGAGTACTTTTGTAAAACGTGGCCACCAGATAAAGATTTTTATCATCGTAGGTCATTCTAATCTCAGAATGCTCATTGGCTTTTCTATCGTCCATGGGCAAGATCATAAAAAAATCATCAGCTACATCTGTATTTTTCCATGCGGCATCGTCCGCTATACCGTCTATGGTTATTGGTAAAGTGGTTTTTTTGATATGTAAACGAAAATTGTCATTCTTTTTTTGAGCATTAGCTTGCATCATTATGACCATCATTAGGCCTCCTAAAAAAAATTTCATAAATGCTTTAAAATGTTTTGGTTTTTGTTTGTTTTGGTATAATAAAAATAATGCTTTTACTTGGAAAGACAATTGAAATGCAGTCATTTTTCTACCTAGACCTGACAGGTTTGAAACAATAGTTGGTTTATAGGAATTTTTAGTTCTCTTCATCCAATCTCTCCAAGATGTGGGCAACGCTGTTTAACTTTTCTTTGCTACGTTTTATTACCCAACGAGTAAAGAAAATAAAGAATATGAGCCCAAAAGGCAGGCTTATGAGTATGGACTTCATTTTTTCAGCTGATAAAATATTTTCCCCACCCATTAATTTAGCAAATACAACTGAGGAGGTCAGCAAAAGAGCAAACCCTAAATAAACACTAAGTTTTTGAACATTCAAAAATTGCTGTTTTCCTTTTGCAAAATCTGTCAATGCCTGTTTGTAATCGCTCTCAATTATATTAACACTGTCCATTTGTTTTATAGCTTTAAAAGAAAGTATAGGCAAAATAATGATGACCAGTAAACTTATTGCTCCACAGACCCGTAAAGGCCAAGTGTCCAGTTCATGAAAATGAAACAAGATCAATAAGGCCACAGCTAAACATACCAGTCCTCCAAAAATTTCTGGGTATTTAATTTTGTTCATTCGGTCTCTATATTGTTGTTGTGTCATTTTTAATATAACCTCATTGGTCAATTTCTTTTGTTTTTCTAATTCAATGCTCATTTCTGACCATATGCTTTGTATTTCTGTTATATCCATGACTTATTTCTTTAGTATTTGAGATTTTAATTTTTGTTTGACCCTAGAGATCCGAGTGCCTATATTGCTTGGGGTAAACCCCGTGATTTCAGCAATTTCCTCATACTTTTTTCCTTCTAATAACAATAACATGATTCCTTTTTCAAGGACATTCAATGAATGTATGTGTTTGTACAACGTTTTTAACCGCTGTTCAAATTCATCATCGTAATGGTCTGTTTGTTTTAACACCAATTGATCTATTGGTACTGAACGGGGCATTCTTTTTCTTTTCTTTAACTGGCTAATGGCCGTGTTCATCCCTACCCTGTACATCCAAGTACTGATCTTTGCCTCGTTCCTGAACGAATCATAGGATTTCCAAAGTTGATATACAATATCCTGGAACAAGTCCTTCTGGTCTTGTTCATTATCGGTATATATAGTGGTTATTTTAAAAATCAGCCCTTCGTTCTCTTTTATGACTTGAGCAAATTCATTTTCCTTACCCATTTTTGGCAATGTATTTTCTTGTTAGTACACAGTGTATCTAAAAAGTCACAAAAAATAGCAAAAATTGAAGTGAATACATTGCATTTATTGGAAGTTTTAGCAATGATTAAAATACATAAATAGTTGGCATGACAACATTTAGGGGCATTCTCCGTTTTTATAATCCCAAACTACCGATTATGCAGTACCTAAACAAAGAGATTGAAAAGTTGGCCAAGAAAAAGACGGGTAATTCCCTAATTAAAAAACAATATTCCTGTGGTATTTTTCAGGATTTGGGAATAAGTACCATGCTTACCGAACAAAGTTTGGATTCGGAAGCATAGTACCATAATACTACTAAATAGATTTACAGTTTTGGAAAAAGGCTTTTGTCCAACCCTGGAATAAGCCTCAAGGCATTTCCATAGTATACTTTCTTTAGTACAATGTCCGGCAATCCCAATCCATACATGGCCCAGAACGCATGGTATTTCTTGTAATATGGGAAATACTCATCATTGGTCTCCAAGACCCTAAAATAAGTAGGGAACTCTTCTGGTTTCCAACTATCTTTCCCAAAAAGGATACGATTTTGATATTTTACAAAGAAGGCGTGTGCCTGTTTTGGTTGTCTTCCCAATTCTGCAATAACGGCAGCTATACCAACATTCATATTGGGTATTTCATCCAATAGGGCGCTTAATTTACCCAGATCATTGGCATACCAGCCCATATGCGCATTAATGAAATTGGTCTTGGGATGTTTCTTGAACATATTGTGCTGCTCTTCTATAATCTGTTCCCAAGGCGCAGGGTCAGTTGCAGAACGTTTTCTGCGTTGATGTGTTTTAAGTTCTAACCAACGCTCATTATCCGCATCAAATTCGTCCCAAAAAGGTTTTGGATCGGCAGCGTGTATCAATACGGGAATGCCCAATTCGCCACATTTTGCCCAGATTGGGTCAATGCGCATATCGTCTATCGCCAAACGATTCCCGTTCACATCTTTATTGTACAAGCCAAGGCTTTTGTAGATTTTAAGGCCTTTTGCCCCGTTTTTAACATCTGCTTCCAATTGTGCCACGGCCTTTTCTGTCCAACCGGGATAACCAACACTATCAAAACTTACATTTGCAAATACAACAAATCTATTAGGATAGCTCTCATTGATATGCTTTACAGCATTTGTAATCCTATCTCCATTGCCACCACTAAGATTGACCATGATGCCTTCGTTCAACCCATCCATAAGGCTTATCAGTTCAGATAAATCTCTGGAATCCATATTCCGTTGATGACTGTGCACATCTATAAACGGAAATTTAGATTGTGTTTTTTCATTTTTGGGCACAACCAAGGTAGAAGTTGGGTTGTATTCTTCAAAACTCATTTCTTGGGAATATGATTGAAATCCTACTACTCCAAAAATAAGTAATGATAATTTTAATTTACTGGTTATCATGATTTTTAATGGTTTAATTTTTAGTGTTACTTTAATATGTTTTGATATTCTTTTTTTGTGTCTATATCCAATGTTTTCCCCTTTGGATCAATACTTTGTACATCATTGATATGTATCTCCAGAATTTCCTTGGCCCCATTGTCCCCACTTAATTGGGACAACTCTTCAAAATAATTGGAATCAAAAATAGCGGGGACCCCTGCCCTATTTTTATATGAGGTAGCCGTAATTCCTTTGTTGTTTTCGTTATGAACCTTGATGACATTAGATACATAGTCAACATCAATAAATGGTTGGTCTGCCAACATAATTAAACAAGCGTTATAATGCATCTCGCTATGTATTAAGTGTTGAACTCCACGTGCAATGGAAGTCCCCAAGCCCATTTCCCAATTTTTATTGTCAATAAAAATGGCTTCTTCATTGATTTCTTTTTTGATTACCTCCCCTTTTGCTCCCACGACTACAAAAACGTGTGCAGAACATGAGTTTGCTGTTGCTATTGTATTCCCCAATAAAGTTGAATTTCTCCAAGGCAATAGTTGCTTTAATGCTCCCATACGAGAGGCAGAACCGGCCGCTAAAATCAATATGGCTATATTTTTATCGGGATTCTGCATTAACTATGAATGGTTCCTTGTTTGTTTTTCAGTTTCATGGGCTGTTTTGTTCGCAGAACGGATAATATTTCGGACATGATGGAGATTGCAATTTCCTGAGGTGTCTCAGCGCCTATGTCCAAACCGGCTGGACCGTGAATACTATCAAAGAACGTGTCTAATACTTCTGGGCAATATTCCAAAAACTCATCTAATAATTTTTCCCGTCGTTTGGCGGGTCCCAATAATCCCAAATATGAGGGATTGGCCTCTTTTAAGGAAATTAGATACTTTAAATCTTTTACATAGCTGTGCGTCATCAATACCACAGCTGTTTGTTTGTCAATGGCACTTGCATCAAATTCTTCTGGTACCGAAGCAATGAATTCCTTTGCGCCTGGAAAATAGCTGATATCCTTTTCCTCCATTGGTGTTGCTACAATAGACACTTCCCAGCCAGATAACGATGCATAGGAACACAATTGTACAGCATCGTGCTCTGCTCCTATCAACATCAATTTGTAGCAGGGTTTCATTTCCTGTACAAACACATCCAACTTTTTATTTGTTGTTTGATGCTGTTGTAATGGAACAGTTGTGTCCTTAAAATGAAAAACAGAACCAAAGTCAGTATCAGCACCATCTTTTTTTATGAAATGGGATGCTATTTTAAAATCATTCCTTTTTGTAACGGAATTTTCAAAAGCTTCTAAGATTGATTTTTGAGGGGTAAATGGTTCGATTAAAATATATAGAATGCCTTCGCAGCCCAAACGGTAGCGCCCGTCATAAGTCATTATTCTGGGTATTTGGGTCTTAAAGACTGATGCTGATTGCCGTAAAATTTCCTTTTCCACACAACCTCCACTGACAGCACCAACCATGGTGTTGTCTTCTATAATAAGCATTCGGACTCCTGGCCCGCGATACGAAGACCCATCCAAAGCCACTACGGTCGCTAAGACGGCTTTTAAGCCTTTTTTGCCCACTACGTGGTATGCTTGTATTATTTTTTTTAGTTCGTGTGTCATTTCTATAGTATGCTACGTGTAGCGACAAAAGGAACCAAGGCTCCTTCTTTATAGATGCCATTCTTTGGCGATAGTTTAATGAATCCGTTGGATTTAACTAAACTGGTCAAATCACCAGAACCATTTCCAGTAATCAATTCAGCAATTAATTTTCCGTTTTCCAATTGAACGTTCGCCCTTAAAAATCGGGTCAAATCTCCTTTAACTTCAATAGGAGTCTTTAAAACTACTTCAATTTTGGGTATGGGCAGTCCCAATGTTTTGTTAAACCAACTGTTAAAATAAATATGGTAATTGGCAAAAGTGGACGCTGGATTGCCTGGAAATGAAAAAACTACAGTGCCCAATTCTTTTTGAACACCGAACCAAAAGGGTTTTCCTGGGCGTTGCAGTACCCTGTGAAATACTTTTTCTACCCCTAAAGATATTAGAGCAGCGGGAATAAAATCATATTTTCCCTTGGATACGCCACCACTTAAAAGCAATACGTCATTTTCTTGTAATGCCTTTTTGAGCGCCTTGTGTATTTCTTGTTCATCGTCCTTTAAATGCAACCTATTTGGCGTAATGCCAATTGTGGAGAGCGATGCGGACAGTGTGTGCATATTGGATTTCCGTATCTGATGGGGCAATGGAGTTTCATGAACTTCCACCAATTCGTTTCCTGTAGAGATCAATGTTATTTTTGGTAATTTCTTCACTAAGATCTCTGCTTTCCCCACTGAAGCCAACACCCCTATTTCCGCTGCTGTGATGGTGGTGTTTTTTTTGAGAACGATTGCACCTTGCTTTTCATCACCCCCTTTGTAATGAATATTTTGCCCTAGTATGGGTGTTTTATGGAGCGTTACCTTCCCGTTTTCTATAGTGATATGCTCATACATGACCACGGTGTCCGCATTTTCTGGAACTACAGCACCGGTCATGATCTCTACGCAGTTGTTTGTGTTGTCCAGTTTTGATTTTGGTGTTCCGGCAGCTATTATGCCCTGAACTTTAAATTTGGTTCTGCCATTTTTTATCGCTTCAAAAGTAATGGCGATGCCATCTTTGGTGGAACGGTCAAATGGAGGGAAATCCCTATCGGCCACTATGTCTTCTGCCAATATTCTACCCGTAGCATTGGCGAGTTGTACGGTTTCTGTACCATACTCTTGACTATGTGCCAGTACTTTTTGATAGGCTTCTTCAAAAGTAATCAACGTCATGGGCATATTTCCATAAACTTGTTGATGCCACCAGAGACGTTATAAAAAACGCCTTCCATTTCTTCTTGAAGTTGGATTATGGCAATTTGACTACGCTTTCCTGATTGACAAATCATATAAACCGGGGTATTGATATCTATTTCTATGTAACGTTCTTGCAGTTCATCCAAAGGGATATTGATGCTTTCATTCAAATGGTAAGATGCATACTCTTCTGTTGTTCTCACATCTATAATTTGTGTGTTCTTGTTAGTGGAAATTAGCTCTTGCAGCTCATCCGCAGAAATATTTAAATGAGTGGAACAGCTGCTCATACCATAATTATCTTCCAGTTTTTTTATAGTATTATTTTCTGGATTTAGTTTAAAACTTATTTTAAGTATTGATTGGGTCAATCCATTGTACAGTAATAATTTACCGTTCAACACCTCACCTATTGATGTAATCACTTTAATAACTTCTAATGCTTGTAGGTTTCCAATGATTCCTGGGATAACCCCCAAGACCCCATTGTCATTACAATTGGGAATTTCTGTATTGGAGGGCATTTTTGGAAACAAGCATCTATATGTTGGTCCACCTTTATAATTGAACACGCTTACCTGTCCTTCAAAACTATGTAAAGCTCCATACACGAATGGTTTTTTAAGAATAACGCAAGCATCGTTCACCAAATAACGTGTAGGGAAATTATCAGAGGCATCCACAACAATATCAAACTCTGTGATGATTTCCAAAGCATTTTCTTTGGTCAAAAAAGTGTCAAATATTTTAAATTGGGTTTCGGAATTCTGTGCTTGTAGTTTTTCTAGTGCGACCTCTAATTTTTGCCTACCGATATCATTTTCAGCATATAAGACCTGTCGCTGTAAATTGGTCAGTTCTACTGTATCCTGTTCCACAAGGCCCAGAGTACCCACGCCCATTGCATTTAGGTATTGCACCACTGGAATGCCCAATCCGCCTAGGCCAACAACAAGTACGCTGGCATTTGACAATTTTTGTTGTGCTTCAGTACCAAACTCTTTTAAATTGGTCTGCCTTATGTAACGGTTCGTGTTCAAACTGTCTTAATTTTTAAGAGTACCTTTTCGTAATCTTCTTTAGAATTGGCGTTGATCAGTACATCATCATTCTCTGGATAAACGAGTGCTATATCAGAATTAATCAAGAATTTCCTGGGACATGTGCTTGTTCCATTTTTAAGATGGACTATGGATTGTTGCAACCCTTCAGCTTCCCATATGGCCACCAAAGGTTCTGGCAATCCACTTTCTTTGGTCGCAAATGCAGTAGCTATTTTATTTGGCACTCTTCTAATAACCAGTTGCTTTAATGTATTTAGATCAAGCAATGGTAGGTCACATGCCAATACCAGCCAGGCAACACTTGGATACACTTTGTGGGCGCTCAATATACCATTATAGGGACCTCTATGTTCATTTAGATCCACTATGGAATTCATATTTGAAACTTGTTCTTTTTGTTCGGCACGAATACTGATAAAGGTTTTATCACACACTTGATCCAGCAACCCATACATATACTCTCGTTGTGGAATACCGTGATAATTGATCTCTCCCTTGTCAGAACCCATTCGGGTACTTTTTCCTCCTGACAATACTAGCCCATATATTTTAGATGAATTTTTCATAGGTGAAAAGATATCTAGCGACTTAGCTCGACATGATATTTAGATTAAACTAGCCCCCAATAGAGGTCATAGAGCTTTCAAAAACAGTTTTATGTTCTTCTTGTGCATCAAAACCAGTTTTTGCCCTACTTCCAATGGCTTTCAATATTTCATTCTTAATATTCTGTTCAGCATTTTCACTGCGCATAATATCCCTAAGGTTTGTTTTCGGTTTTCCGTACAAACAGGTAATGACGTCTCCCGTAGCTGAAATCCGTAATCGATTACAACTGCCACAAAAGGTGCGACTAAAAGATGGAATAAGTCCAAAAGTGCCTTTGTGTCCTTTTATTTGATAGTTGATGGAGGTTGATGTAGCTGGTGAAATCAATTTCTCCGTTTCTGGATAATTGGTCACAATATGCTCCAAAATATTTTTATAGTCCCACTGTATGGTATTGAATTTTTTGCTTCCGCCATTAAAAGGCATTTCCTCTAAAAAGCGGACCGAAACATTGTAATGTTTCATCAGTTCCAATATAGGCAAAATGTCCTGTGTATTCTGACCTTTCAACACTATAAAGTTGATGCGCACATTAAACCCTTCAGTAATCAACCTGATTAGGTTATTGTGAACCGTATCATATTCATCCCTTCTGGTTATGCGTTCAAATGTCTTCCTATTGATGGAATCCAAGCTCACATTCATATTCTTAATGCCCAGCACCTTTAATTCATCAATATAAGGGCCAATTAGAGTGGCATTGGTGGTGACTGAAATATCATTTAGACCATCTAACTTGGATAAACTCCTGAGCAAAACCATCAAATCTTTTCTCACAAAAGGCTCGCCACCTGTGATGCGGATTTTATCAATCCCCTGCCCTACCAAGATTTTACTCAGTTTGGATAGTTCATCAATGGTGAACAGTTTATCATTTTTGGCAAAATTAATTCCCTCAGATGGCATGCAATAGTTGCATCTTAGGTTGCAACGATCCGTTACGGCCAAACGTAAGTAAGTAATTTCCCTATTGTGATTGTCTACTAGCACAGATTTTTTGTTTTCGCCATTTACTTTTCACCAACACCTTTTGCCTATAAAATTACCCTCCACTAACTGGTGGAATCAGGGCAATTTCATCAAAGGTATCTATTTTTGCATCGTCCGTTGCGTAATTATTGTTCACGGCCACCGCCAATGAGGACAATTTCAATAAATCTGGATAGGTCTTTCCCAGATATTGTTTTAAATCGCCCACTGTTTTGGGAACAGAGGTTTTGGAAACTGGGATTGACAGGGATGCACATCCAACAATGTCTTTGGTCACCCCAAAAAGTAAAATATTCATAACTATCCTAAGATTTCTTTTTTAGGTAAAGTTAATAATTCTGGATTTTTATTGAAAGGCTGTACATAGATTCTTTTACCTGTAGCTGCTTTTAATGCGTTTGCTACTGCTCCTCCTGCAGGTGGCAATGATGGTTCTCCCAATCCTGTCGGGGAAAGTTCATTTTTTATAAAATGACATTCCACTAACGGGGCTTCTTTCATTCTTATCAAATGAAATTTATCAAAATTATTGGATTGTGGTTTTCCATCCACAAAAGAAAAATCACCGTACATGGCATGTCCTATACCGTCTATGACCCCACCTTCCAATTGGTTCAATGCACCAATGGGATTGATCACTATTCCACAATCCACAATACAGGTTATTTTTTTGACTACGGGTTTTCCGTCTTCTATGACTACATCTGCCACTTCTGCCACATGGGTATTATGGCAATAATATGCTGAAAATCCTTGATAAACACCGTTGCCTTTTTTGCCCCAATCTGATTTTATCACAGCTTCTTTTATCACTCCTTCCAAACGTTCTGGGGAATACTGGATTCTTTCATCCGTTGTACCCTTGACTTTCTGGAGCATATCCAATCTTAACTGAACTCTGTCCACTTCCATGAATTCTGCTAGTTCATCAAAGAAACTTTGCTCTGCAGAGGCCAAAAAGTTGGTATAAGGCGCTCTCCATGCTCCTGTAGTGATATCACTGTCATATTTAGCAGCATCAACCTGATAATTTTCTACAGCTCCAGCAGGGAAAAAGTTAGGAATCAATCCATACATATTACGGTTTATGGAGGCTTCCTTTAGATGGTAGCCTGTAACCTCTCCATCTTTAACAGCGGCCTTTATGCGATATTTAATGGGCATACGGTATTGACCACCTTCCATATCATCTTCTCTTGTATATACCAATTTGATTGGTTTTTTTGCCAAGTTGGAAATCTTGGCCGCATCTATAGCAAAATCCCCATTTAATCTTCTTCCAAAACCACCACCAATTCTGGTCATTTCTAAACTAACATCGGCTATGTCCCTTTCTAAAATTCTTGCTATTTGGTTAGCAGTGCCTTCTGGAGTTTGTGTAGGACCAATCAATTCTACCTTATCATCAGTGACATTTGCAAAGAAATTCATGGGTTCCATGCAATTGTGTGGTAAAAAAGGTGATTCATAGGTGCGTTCCAAAATTTTATCAGCCTCGGCAAAGGCTTTTTTGATGTTTCCATCAGAACGCTTGGTGTCAAATTTATTACCATCCAACAGCCCTGTTAAAATTCTATCATGATCTTCTGTACTTTCCAATTTTTTATCCGCTTTCCATTTAGCCTGTAAAGCGTTCTTGCCTTTAAATGCTGTCCATGTATCATTTGCCAAGACTGCAATTTTATCATCAAACTGAATAACATCCACCACACCTCTGATCGCTCTGGTAGCAGTATCATCATAAGAATCCAGTGTCTGTCCAAAAGCGGGTGGTCTCATCACTGCGGCATGTAACATGCCCTCACGTTTAAGATCCATTCCGTACAATGGTTTTCCAGTGATAATTTTATCGATGTCCACATTGCGGGCATCAGTACCTATAATTTTATACTCTTTTGGCTTCTTTAAAGTAACATCTTCTGGAACTTCTACAGTTGCCGCTTCATTTACCACATCTCCATACCCTAAGGTCTCCCCTTTGGCATTGGTGATTACACCTTCACTGGTTGTACACTCTGATGAATCTACGCCCCATTTTGCTGCTGCGGCATTGACCAACATTTGTCTTGCGGTAGCACCGGTCTGCCTTAGCGCGTCCCATCCAAAACGTAAAGACTCACTACCACCGGCCACTTGTCTTGTAAAGTTTTTAGTATCCAAAGGTGCTTGCTCTACATATACATTTTTCCATGCCACATCCAATTCCTCTGCAATGATCATAGGGATAGCGGTTTTAATGCCCTGCCCCACTTCTGGGTTAGGAGAGAAAATGGTAACAGCTCCATTGTTCGCTATTTTAATAAAGGCATTAAAATCATTATAATCCAATAATGATAGATCAACTGGGGGAGCTACTCCGGGCTTACAGGCCGTAAACATATTAAAGCCGATCAATAATCCGCCACTGGCCAGAGAAGAGGTTTTTAAAAAACCTCTTCTACTGAATTCTATTGGTTTTGTTGTTGACATTTTAGTTTTTTTAGATTCTCGTTTTCTTTTGAAAGAAAAACAATTAGAGAAATGTTGATGTTGTAATCTTAATTCAAGACTGAATTATTTATCCATATTTTTTGATGCGGTTTCCACTGCTTCATAAATACGGTTGTACGATGCACATCTGCAAATGTTTCCGTTCATTGCAGTTTTGATCTCGGCTTCTGTTGGATTTGAGTTTTTCTCCAAAAAGGCAGAAGCGGTCATGATTTGACCAGATTGGCAATAGCCACATTGTGGCACATCTATTTCTTTCCAAGCTTCTTGTACGGGATGTGTACCATCTTCTGAAAGTCCTTCTATGGTAGTGATGGCTTTTCCTTCTGCTTCTGTGACTGTTATAACACAGCTGCGAACAGCGTTGCCATCTACATGAATCGTACATGATCCACATTGGGAAATACCACATCCATACTTTGTTCCCACAAGGTTCAAGTGGTCACGGAGCACCCATAATAAAGGGGTGTCTTCACTGACATCCACACTTTTGGTTACCCCATTTACGTTTAGTTGATACGCTGGCATAATTTTGTTTTTTAGGTTCTAAAAAAGTAATTCTAGTAAGTTTTGCGAATTGAAGTTACCAAAAAATAGGAGCGACTGTTTTTTATTTAACAGGAGGAAATTCATTTTAACATTTCTTTATAACAATTAACTAAAGGATTATTCAAACGATTTCGCTGGACAGCCATTAATGATGCCAATGATTTGTAGTTGCTTAAAACGGTAAACCATATATAACACAAACAGTGTTTTTATCATTTTTTTCATATATTGTATGCATAACTAATTAAAAACTAAAGTATTATGTTTTAAAAACAAAATTTAATTTCAACATTGGTTACGTTTATCTGGGCATTTATAGGAGGCTACCTTTTATGGGGAATTCTTATGGATCCTTTTTTAAATGAACATTTAGGGTCGGCAACGGGAGTTCCAAAAACGGAACTTGACTTTCTCTACTTGGCTATTGGATGTTTAATTCTTGGTTGTGCCTTTTCTACTA
>CAYNLI010000067.1:0-16052 GCA_964398035.1 uncultured Flavobacteriaceae bacterium
ATAGAAGTAGCATTTTAACCATAAACTCATTAAATTTTTGTTAATCAAAACAATAAAAGCTAAAATTTTGTAGTTTTGTATTCATAAATGAAAAAACTTTTACGTCAAATGATTTCTATTGCAATGGCACTTATAGTGCTATTGTCCACTATGTCCTTTACCGTGGGCATGCATTATTGTGGTGAACATTTGGTGGATTTTAGCGTATTCACCCCCGCCGAATCATGTGGAATGGAGGCAATGATGTCCACAACAACAGCAGATGATTGCTCAGTAATGAAAATGGATTGCTGTACCGATGTAGAAATAGTTATGGAAGGTCAAGATGATTTGAAAATTTCATTCGACCAAATCACTTTTGAGCAGCAAACTTTCATCACGCCTTTTGAATATTCCTATATAAATTTATTTGAAGAGGTTGATGAAAACAACATCCCTTTTAAGGAATATGCTCCTCCCCCTTTGATACGAGACGTTCAAGTACTCGATCAGACTTTTCTCATTTGATTTTTAAATATTGGAAATAAAGCCCAACAGTGATTGCTGTTATTGGGCTGGATTTGTTGTTTGTGTTGTTTTTCAACACGGGTTTCTAATTGTTTAATCATCATCATATGCTGAATAAAAGCATCAAATTTCTTATCGAGAATAAACTGATAGCAGTATTGTTATTAGCGCTCTTTGTGGGTTGGGGAACTGTAAACGCCCCTTTTAATTGGAATACGGGTTCCTTGCCCAGAAATCCTGTGGCAGTAGATGCCATACCCGATATTGGGGAGAACCAACAAATTGTTTTCACCAAATGGGAAGGTCGTTCCCCTCAAGATATTGAAGACCAGATTTCTTACCCATTGACCACTTCACTATTGGGTATTCCTGGGGTAAAAACAGTCCGAAGTTCCTCTATGTTCGGGTTTTCCAGCATTTATATCATTTTTGAAGAAGACATAGAATTCTATTGGAGCCGTAGCCGAATCCTTGAAAAATTAAATTCATTGCCAAGTAATTTATTGCCACAGGGTGTGAATCCGACTCTAGGACCAGATGCCACAGGTTTGGGGCAAATCTTCTGGTACACACTAGAAGGTAGAGATGAAAACGGAGAAGTAACCGGAGGCTGGGATTTACAGGAATTGAGAAGCGTACAAGATTACTATGTAAAATATGCCTTGTCCGCAGCCAATGGGGTATCCGAAGTAGCATCTATTGGAGGGTATGTGCAAGAATATCAGATAGATGTGAACCCAGAACTGATGAAACAATACAACATTGGTCTACATGAAGTGGTCAATGCTGTAAAACAAAGTAATCGGGATATTGGGGCACAGACCATGGAAATCAACCAGGTAGAATATCTAGTACGAGGGCTAGGGTATATAAAATCTTTGGAAGATCTAAAAAATGTCGTGGTTGCCTCAGAAGAGTTTACTGCCATTAAAATCAAGGATATTGCCAAAGTCTCTCTCGGACCAGCGGTACGCAGAGGAATTTTGGATAAAGAAGGCGCCGAAGTAGTAGGTGGTGTTATTGTGGCTAGATATGGGGCAAATCCGTTGGAGGTCATCAATAATGTAAAAGAAAAAATAAAGGAATTAAGTTCAGGCCTTCCTTCAAAAGTATTAAGTGATGGACGCACTTCACAACTGACCCTTGTTCCGTTTTATGACCGTACCGAGTTGATCCATGAAACTCTGGAAACCCTCAACGAGGCCTTGACCATGGAAATACTGATCACCATTTTGGTCATCATCATTATGATGTTCAATTTAAGGGCGTCCATATTAATATCCGGCCTTCTGCCCGTAGCTGTGTTAATGGTTTTTATTGCAATGAAGCTATTTAATGTGGATGCCAATATCGTCGCACTTTCCGGAATAGCGATTGCTATAGGCACCATGGTGGATGTAGGGGTCATTCTATCCGAAAATATCATACGCCATATTGATGAAAATAAAGAAGACCTTCCCATGAACACTGTGGTCTACAATGCTTCCGCAGAAGTTTCAGGTGCAATCTTAACTGCTGTTCTGACTACAATTATCAGCTTTATCCCTGTATTTACAATGATAGGCGCAGAAGGTAAATTATTTCGTCCGTTGGCCTTTACCAAAACCATGGCCTTGACGGCATCCTTGATTATAGCTCTATTCCTAATACCGCCTTTTGCAGCATTTCTATTTCGGAAAAAGAACTACAAAGCTACCCTTCAATATGTTTTGAAGGGTAGCTTGATTGCATTGGGTATAATAGCCTTGTTTTATAGTCATTTCCTTGGATTGATTTTAATAGGGTTTGGCATAGTCGGCATTTTAAAACTAAGAGACTTTTTATCCCTCAAACAAGCCAACCTTGCAAATATTGTAATGTCAATAGTAACAATTATTATTTTATTGGCAACCTATTGGCGACCATTGGGCTTGGAGAAAAATATTTTCTTTAATCTGCTTTTTGTTGCATTCATCTGCTTTGGTCTGTTAGGTGTTTTTACACTTTTTAGAAAATACTACACACGCATCCTTAATTGGGCCCTACAGAACAAATTACTTTTTCTATCCGTGCCAATGGCAATCGTAGTATTTGGCGTATTGATTATGAAAAATACGGGCAAAGAATTTATGCCTTCCCTTAATGAAGGTTCCTTTCTTTTGATGCCAACATCTCTTCCACATGCCGGTGTTGCTGAAAACAAACGAGTGTTACAGCAGTTAGATATGGCAGTGGCTAGCATTCCAGAAATAAAAACAGTTGTTGGGAAAGCAGGGCGAACGGATTCCGCTTTGGACCCGGCACCTCTTTCCATGTACGAAAACATGATTCAGTATAAACCAGAATACATGTTGAACGTAGACGGAAAACGTCAGCGTTTTAAGGTGAATGATGATGGCTTGTTCCAATTAAAGAATGGCAATTTTATATGGAACCCCAATACTGAAGTAGATGATGATACAAATTTTAAAAAATTGGATTTAAAAGAGGCTTCTGAAATCACTTTTAAGAATTTAATTGCAGATACTGATGGGGAGTACTACCGAAATTGGAGACCTGAAATACAATCCCCCGATGATATCTGGAATGAAATTGTACAGGTTACTCGATTGCCCGGGGTTACCTCCGCACCTAAGTTACAGCCCATTGAAACCAGATTGGTCATGTTGCAAACAGGGATGCGGGCACCAATGGGAATCAAAGTAAAAGGTCAAGATTTAAAACAGATTGAAGCCTTTGGCATACAATTGGAAAATATTTTGAAAGAATCAGAGGGAGTCAAGGCCGAAGCGGTCTTTGCCGACAGAATTGTCGGGAAACCCTATATGTTGATTGATATTGACAGAGAAAAATTGGCCAGATACGGAATCGTGGTCGAAGATGTGCAACGTGTACTTGAAGTTGCGGTTGGCGGCATGACACTGAGCCAAACTGTTGAAGGCAGGGAACGTTACGGCATTCGAGTAAGGTACCCAAGAGAACTTCGGGAAAACCCAACGGACATTAAAAATATATATGTACCCGTGGCAAAAGGCAGTTCCATTCCCTTAAGTGAATTGGTAACCATTCGTTATGAAAAAGGACCTCAGGTCATTAAAAGCGAGGATACTTTTCTGGTAGGCTATGTACTTTTTGATAAACTGGATGGCTATGCAGAAGTCAATGTGGTGGAAAATGCACAGAAATTAATTCAAGAAAAAATAAACAGTGGTGAATTGATCGTTCCTAAAGGTATCAATTATCAATTCACGGGTACCTATGAAAATCAACTTAGGGCGGAAAAAACTTTGTCTGTAGTTGTGCCATTGGCCTTGCTTATCATCTTTTTGATTCTGTACTTCCAGTTTCGGTCCGTAACAACTTCATTGATGGTCTTTACAGGAATTGCGGTGGCATTTGCTGGTGGATTTCTAATGATATGGTTCTACGGACAGGATTGGTTCTTGAACTTCAACTTCTTTGGAGAGAATCTTAGGAATCTGTTCCAAATGCACACCATTAACCTAAGTGTTGCCGTATGGGTAGGGTTCATTGCCCTCTTTGGTATTGCTACAGATGATGGTGTGGTCATGGCGACCTACCTGACCCAAACTTTTGACAGAAACAAGCCCAAGACCTTGGAAACCATAAGGGCATCTGTGGTAGAAGCAGGGGAAAAACGGATACGTCCTTGTCTCATGACAACAGCAACTACCATTTTGGCATTGTTGCCCATACTTACTTCCACTGGTCGAGGTAGTGATATTATGATTCCTATGGCTATTCCCAGTTTTGGTGGAATGCTTATCGCATTGATTACACTGTTTGTTGTTCCTGTCTTATTTAGTTGGAAGAATGAGTTACAACTTAAAAAAGAAAATTCATGAAAAAGTCACTATCGATAATCATAGGGATGTTGGCCATTACTTTTGTAAATGGGCAAACCTTGGAATCATATATTCAACAGGTCGAGGACAACAACCCTGAGGTACAGGCTTTTGAAATCCGTTACAATATTTCTCAAGAAAAAGTACAAGAGGCCAATTCGCTGCCTAATACGGAACTGAGTGCAGGGGTGTTTGTAAGTGAACCAGAAACAAGAACAGGCGCACAAAAGGCCCGTTTCTCGATCAAACAGATGCTGCCATGGTTTGGTACCATCACAGCACGTGAAAATTATGCAACTTCCCTAGCGGATATAGATTATTTGGATATAGCCATCACCAAGCGCAAGCTAAGGCTATCGGTATCACAATCATATTACAGGCTTTATTCCATAAAATCCAAACAAGACGTATTGGATGAAAACATCCAACTATTAAAAACCTATGAAAAACTTGCCTTAACGGCTGTGGAAGTTGGGAATGCCTCTGCAGTAGATGTACTCCGGCTACAAATTCGGCAAAATGAACTACAGGAACAAAAAGCTGTTTTAGAAAGGCAGTTCATTGCAGAACAATCATTGTTCAACAATCTATTGAATACAAATGAGAAAACTGTTATTTACGTTGTGGATTCTTTATCGTTACCAAAAGAATCTGAGACTATACAAGTGCAATTGGAGCTACATCCAGAATTGGAAAAATATGACAGGCTATATCAATCTGTGGAACAATCAGAAATCCTTAACCAAAAAGAATCCAATCCCAATCTAGGTTTTGGGTTGGATTATATACCAGTTTCCAATAGAACAGATATGACTTTTAGCGATAATGGAAAAGATATTGTAATGCCCATGGTTTCTTTGTCCATTCCCCTTTTTAATAACAAATTCAAATCCAAAACAATACAGAATGATTTAAAGCAACAGGAAATATCAGCCAAAAAAAGAAACCGAACAAACAAACTGAAAACCATTCTGGATGCAGCAATAAATAACCGCGCAACAGCAAGAATCAAATACAACACCCAAATAAAGAATTTAAAGCAGGCAAAGGATGTCGAGGAGATTCTAATTAAAAACTATGAAACGGGAACCATTGATTTTAATGATGTACTCGATATTCAAGAACTACAGTTAAAATTTCAAATAAAGCAAGTAGAGGCTGTTAAAAACTATTATGTACAAACAACTATTATAAATTATTTCTCAAATTAATAAAAAACATAAACCCTAAAATGAAACAAATTATGAAAAGAAATGGATATGCAACACTAGTGGCAATAGCAGTATTGACCTTGACATCTTGTGGAAATGAAAAGAAAAAACAAGCTGTGGAAACAGATGCAACTACAGTGGTTGAAGCGGAAAAAGATAATGCAATGGATTTGGCCGAAGCGTCTTTTTCAAATGAAATGACAGGTAATGTATACCAAAACTACCTTATGCTACGTACAGCTCTGGTAAATTCTGATGCTTCTGATGTTCAGAAAGCTGCGGGCAACCTTGTTGGTAACCTTAACGAAGATGAAGCAATGAAAACAATTGTCCAACAACTAACAGAAACGGACGATTTGGAAAAGCAACGCCAGCTATTCTCGGATTTTACTGCCCAAGTAGAACCTCTTTTTAAGGATAACATTACCGAAGGAGCAATTTACAAGCAATTTTGCCCTATGGCCTTTAATGGTGATGGCGGTTATTGGTTTTCCAATGTTGAGCAAATACGAAATCCATATTATGGTGATAAAATGTTGAAATGTGGAGAAGTAGCAGAAACGATTCAATAAATTTACCTTATGAAACACACCTATCACATACACGGAATGACTTGCAATGTCTGTAGAGGCCATGTTGAGCAAACAATATCCATAGTTGATGGGGTGACCAAAGCATCTGTCAATTTGGAGAAAGCTGAGGCCGTTATTGAAATGGAAAATCACATCCCAATAGAAACCTTCCAAAAGGCTATAGAAAATGATGGTGGCAGATACAGTATTCATCCATTGGGAGCACATCATCATCTACCCAAAAAAGAAAAGAAACTCAAAGAAGAAAAAACAGGGATATTTTATTGCCCAATGCATTGTGAGGGCGATAAAACATATAACAAATCTGGCGACTGTCCCGTATGCGGAATGGACTTGGTAGAAGAACAAAGCATAAGCAGTACTTCTACCCAATACACCTGTCCCATGCATCCCGAAGTCATTAAAAATGAACCCGGTGCTTGCCCCATTTGTGTAATGGATTTAGTTCCCATGCAACCAGATATGTCAGCAGAGGATAAAAACTATAAAAAGCTTTTAAAGAAGTTTTGGGTTGCTGTGGCATTCACCCTGCCCATATTTTTGATTGCCATGTCCGAAATGCTGACCAATAATCCGTTGTACACTGTTCTGGAACTTGCACATTGGAACTGGATACAGTTTGGATTATCCTTACCTGTTGTTTTCTATGCAACTTGGATGTTCTTTGAGCGATCTTACCGTTCCATAAAAACATGGAACCTTAATATGTTCACTCTTATAGGAATTGGTTCTGGAATAGCATGGTTGTTCAGTATGTTCGGAATGTTCTTTCCCGATTTCTTCCCAGACCAGTTCAAAACAGATGCTGGTACGGTACATGTCTATTTTGAAGCTGCGACGGTCATCTTGACACTGGTATTGTTGGGACAGGTATTGGAAGCAAGAGCACACAGTAAAACAAATAGTGCCGTTAAAGAGTTGTTGAAGTTGGCGCCCAACAAAGCCATTCGGGTAAAAAATGGAATAGAAGAAGAAATAGGTATTGATGTCATTGCATTGGGTGATGTCCTACGGGTAAAACCAGGAGATAAAATCCCTGTGGATGGTTCATTGACAGAAGGGCATACCACCGTTGATGAATCCATGATCACGGGGGAGCCCATCCCTGTGAACAAAAGTATAGGTGACAATGTCAGTAGTGGTACTATCAACGGTAACCAATCTTTCTTGATGAGAGCCGAGAAAATTGGTTCGGACACCCTACTTTCCCAAATCATTCATATGGTCAACGAGGCCAGTCGTAGCAAAGCCCCTATTCAAAAATTAGCAGATAAGGTATCGGGTTATTTTGTTCCAGTTGTGGTCATTATAGCCATCATCACGTTTGTGGTATGGGCAATTTGGGGACCAGAACCTTCTTATGTCTACGCTTTGGTAAATGCTATTGCTGTTTTAATAATTGCCTGCCCATGCGCTTTGGGATTGGCCACACCTATGAGTGTAATGGTTGGTGTGGGTAAAGGTGCGCAAAATGGAATCTTAACAAAGAACGCTGAGGCCTTGGAGAAAATGAACAAGGTAAATATTCTCATTGTGGACAAAACAGGAACCATTACCGAAGGGAAACCTTCTGTTGAAACTGTTGGCGTTTTAGGAAATTCTTTTTCAGAAAAGGAAGTGCTTCAATATATGGTATCGCTGAACAAATTAAGTGAACATCCTTTGGCGGAAGCTACTGTGAAATATGGAAAAGAACAGGGAATTGAATTCTTAAAAGCAGATCGTTTTACCGCTATAACAGGAAAAGGGGTTGAAGCAATCGTCAATGGAAAAAAAGTGGCACTAGGCAACGAAAAGATGATGGAACATGCCGGGGCCAAAATTTCTGAAAAACATATTGATGAAATACAATCATATCAAAAGCAAGGGAAAACAGTTTCACTACTTTCCATAGATGGTACCAGTGTTGGATATGTAGTCATAGCGGATAAAATAAAGCAAACAAGTGCCAAAGCAATTACAGCGTTACAGAACAAAGGGATAGCAGTTATTATGCTCACAGGAGATAATCACAATACCGCACAAGCGGTAGCGAACGAATTACATCTTGCAGATTTTAAGGCAGGCTTGCTTCCTGAAGATAAGTTGAGAGAAGTTGAACGCCTACAGGAAAAAGGAAAAATAGTGGCCATGGCCGGAGACGGAATCAATGATGCACCTGCATTGGCTAAAAGTGATGTGGGCATTGCTATGGGCACAGGAACCGATGTAGCCATTGAAAGTGCCACAATTACATTGGTCAAAGGAGATTTACACGATATTGTCAAAGCTAGAAACCTGAGTGAAAAAATCATGAAGAACATCAAGCAAAATTTATTCTTTGCCCTTATATATAACACATTGGGCATACCCGTTGCAGCAGGAGTACTATATCCATTTTTTGGATTATTGTTATCTCCCATGATTGCTGCAGTAGCCATGAGTTTTAGCTCTGTTTCAGTAATTGTCAACGCCTTAAGGTTAAAAACTACAAAAATTTAATACAAATCATGATCAAAAGAAAAACAGCTATAAAAATTAGACAGACACACCGATATTTAGGGCTCTTTTTAGGTGTTCAGTTTTTAATGTGGACCATTAGCGGCCTCTATTTTAGTTGGACGGATATTGATGAAATTCATGGCGACCAATTTAGAAGCAAAACAACCGTTCCCTTGTCCTTTGAAAACCTTATCAGTCCGAATGATTTAACAAATCCATCAAAAATAATTTCCTTGGAATTGCGAGAAATTACCAATAAACCGTATTACTGGGTCAATAACAGTATGCTTTTTGATGCCGAAAACGGGATGCTTAAAAAGGGAATTTCTGAAGAAGAAGCGTTGTTGGTGGCCAAAAAGAATATGCTATCAGAACTAAAGGTCATTGGAGTGGAACGCATAAGTGAAGTTGGTAATCATCATGAGTATCGGGGAAGACCACTTCCTGCCTATGTAATATCTTATGATACTTCTGAAAATATTAAAGCATATGTTTCTGTTGCAGATGGTTCTTTTCAGGTGCTAAGGCACCGTAATTGGCGATGGTTTGATTTTCTATGGATGACCCATACGATGGACTACCAAGGTAGGGACAATTTCAACACCTTTGTACTAAGGGCTTTCTCATTATTGGGATTGATTACCGTTTTAAGCGGTTTTACCCTTTGGTTCACAAGTTCACCAACAATTAGAAAACGATTAAAAAGTAAAAAATAAAATCTATGAAAAAGAATATTCTTTATATCGGATTAGCTGTTCTAGGAGGTTTGCTGGCTGGATATTTAATTTTTGGAAACAACGCTCTAGATAGCATGAATAGAAGCCATGACCATGAAGAAGAAATAGCATCTGGTGAAATATGGACCTGTTCCATGCATCCCCAGATAAGACAGCCGGAAACGGGTGATTGTCCCATTTGCGGAATGGATTTGATACCTGCCGAATCTGGAGATGACGGTCTTACGAAAGAACAGTTTAAAATGACCAAAAATGCAGTGGCATTGGCAAATATCAGCACTACAATAGTGGGAAATAAAAATACAGTTGACAATAGCTTAAACCTGTCTGGAAAAATTCAAGAAAATGAGGAAGCCAATGCAGTACAAGCTTCCTACTTTGATGGACGAATAGAAAAACTGAACATTACTTTTGAAGGACAAGAAATTAGAAAAGGACAATTGTTGGCAACTATTTATTCCCCAGAACTAGTCTCTGCACAACAAGAGTTGTTGACCGCTGCCAGTCTTAAAGAGTCTCAACCTTCTCTATACATGGCTGTACGTAACAAGCTAAAACTATGGAAACTTACAGAAGAACAAATCAATCAAATAGAAACGTCTAGAAAAGTGAAGGAAAACTTTCCCTTGTACGCCAATGTTTCTGGAACGGTTTCCATGATTATGGTAGATGAGGGCGATTATGTAAAACAAGGAATGCCATTGTTCAAAATAGTAAACTTAAACACGGTCTGGGCAGTTTTTGATGCTTATGAAAAGCAAGTTTCCTTGTTGAAAAAAGGGCAAATAATACATATTGTTACGAATGCAAATCCTAACAAAAAAATTGAAGCTAAAATCTCTTTTGTGGATCCCATACTAAATTCAGCTACACGCACCATTGAGGTCAGGGCAGTGCTACAAAATAATGACAAACTATTAAAGCCTGGTATGTTCATTGCTGGAACCGTTCAATTGGCTTCAAGTAAAAAAGATGATACTATCATTGTTCCAGAAAGCGCTGTTTTATGGACTGGTGAACGTTCCGTGGTCTATCTAAAGCCAAACCCGGAAGAATCAGTTTTTGAAATGCGAGAAGTTACCTTAGGAGATGCCATAAATGGAGGCTATCTGGTGTTATCAGGTATAGGAAATGGGGATGTTATTGTAACCAACGGAACTTTCACCGTTGATGCTGCTGCCCAACTAAAAGGAAAAAAATCAATGATGAACGGAAAAGGTGGTGAAACCATGACTGGGCATGAAGGTCATACAGGAATGTAATACCATTTTAAGTCTAAATAGTTTTCTCTATTCTTCAAAAAAAATGCTTACCTCTCAGTAAGCATTTTTCCTCCAATTGTTGCAAAAAAAGTATGATGGGGCAAAAGATTTTACCTCATAATTTTTATGACCCACATTAGTCCTTAACCCCAAACTTTTTAATGATATCATCCATTAAGCACCATTTAGTGAATGATGACTGCAACAAATTTGCTCCGACAAAAGCTGTAAACCATAACCAGTTTATGTTGACGTATATCGCCAATAACAGGCTGATTAAGATAAAAGCTCCTGCCACTCCCCTAACAATTCTATTTTTCATGTTTTTTTGATTTTAAATGTATTTTTCTATTGGAACCACAACCGCTTTTACAGGATTGTTTGTTTCCAGTTCAGAATTAAATTTTTGTATCAGTTTAAACAGTTCATCAATCTTATCATCCTCTGTAAAAGAGAAAAACATATTTGATTGCGACCCCCCTTTTTCTACAGGAAACCAACTTGTGGCCATTACCAATGACGTTGAGTTCTTGAACCCTTCAATATTAGATTCACTAAAGCTTTCTATTTTCGCTTTTTTAAATAACTGCAATACTTTTTTATGGTATTGACTTACCACTGTTACAATTAATAATTTCATCTTATTTATAATTTTTACGTTCTATTAAATAATACACTAAAGGCACAACCAATAATGTTAACACGGTAGATACAATTGTTCCACCCATCAATGAAATGGCCAACCCTTGGAAAATGGGGTCAAACAAAATCACAAATGCACCTATCACTACGGTTCCCGCAGTAAGTAAAATAGGCGTTGTACGTACTGCCCCGGCCTCAATAACTGCTTGTTTTAGGGGGATGCCCTCTTCCAAACGAAGGTTTACAAAGTCTATGAGCAAGACCGAATTTCTTACCATTATACCTGCCAATGCAATCATTCCAATAAATGAAGTGGCCGTAAAAAAGGCATCCATCATCCAATGTCCCAAAATGATTCCTATCAAGGAAAGTGGAATGGCGACCATCATTACAATAGGTGCTTTAAAGTTTTGGAACCATCCTACGATTAGTATATAAATAAATACAATGGCGCCCATAAAAGCTATTCCCAGATCCCTGAACACTTCCAAGGTAATTTGCCATTCTCCATCCCATTTTACGGAATAATCATCTTCGTAAGCGGGCTGTTCCATATATAATTCGGTTAAATTGAACCCTTCAGGAAGTTTAATGTCTTTTAGTTTGTCCTCCATTCCTAAAATTGCATATGCAGGGCTTTCCAAATCTCCTGCCATATCCGCTAAAACATAGACCACTCTTTTTTGATTTTTTCTGTAAATGTTTTTTGCCCTTGTCTTTTCCTTAATGGTCACCAAATCACCAATAGTGACCATATTGCCATGTTCGGATTTTATTTTAAGTTGGGAAATATCACCAATGGTCGATTTTTCTTTTTCTTCCAATGCCAATAATAGTCCAACCTGAGTTGATGCATTTTCATCATACAAATAGGTAATGGCTCTTTCAGACAACGCCATGTTCATGGTATATGCAATCTGTTGAGGGGCAACTCCATAAAGCATTGCTTTTTCTTTATCTATGACAAATTCATATTCTGTTTGATCCGCTTCAACCATCCAATCAACATCTACCACATCATCTGTATCAATTAAAATATTCTGTAGTTGATCGGCAATATCAATTTGCGTATCATAATCAGGTCCATAAATTTCTGCCACAATAGTGGATAATACAGGTGGTCCAGGTGGCACCTCAACTATTTTCACATTGGCGTCGTATCTTTTTGCTATTTTTTGAATTTCTGGTCGAAACAAGCTTGCTATCTCATGGCTTTGCGCATCCCTATCATTCTTATCTGTAAGATTTACCTGTATGTCTGCCATATTACTACCGCCACGCAAGTCATAATGCCGCACAAGTCCATTAAACGTTATAGGTGCAGATGTGCCTACATAACTTTGATAGTTTATCACTTCTGGCCGTGTAGCTAAATATTGTGCAATTTCTTGTGTAACCACTGCTGTACGCTCCAAGGTTGTTCCCTCTGGCATGTCAACTACTATCTGAAACTCGTTTTTGTTATCAAAAGGGAGCATTTTTACGGCAACAGAATTGGTAAAAAACAACCCCATTGACCCTATTAAGAGTAAAAATGTAATTCCTAAAAACAACCATCTTTTCTTTGGGCTTTCAATTAAAGGTCTCTCTAGTTTATCATACAACTTATAGATAAAAGTTTCCTCTAATTTCTTCTGCACTTTTTGTTTTGCCCCTTTTTTATCTTTTTCACGAAGAAATATAAATCCTAAATAAGGTGTAATGGTCAAGGCCACAAACAATGATAGAATCATGGCAATAGAAGCGCCAATGGGCATGGGTGCCATATAAGGCCCCATTAAGCCAGAAACAAATGCCATGGGCAAAACCGAAGCTATTACCGTGAAAGTTGCCAAAATAGTAGGGTTCCCCACCTCGTTAATGGCATACAATGCGGCTTGCTTAAACGGCAGACGTTTCATTTTAAAGTGCCTGTGCATGTTTTCTGCAATAATGATGGAATCATCTACCACAATACCCGTCACAAATACCAAAGCAAAAAGGGTAATTCGGTTAAGGGTATAATCCAACATATAATAACTCAGTAGTGTCAAGGCAAACGTAATGGGCACTGAAAGGAAAACCACCAAGCCTCCACGCCAGCCCATGGCCAACATGACCACAAAAGTCACCGCTATTATGGCTCCCATTAAGTGCATCAATAATTCTGATACTTTTTGCGATGCAGTCTCCCCATAGTTTCTAGTTACCTCTACACGAACATCATCTGGAATCAGGGTTTTCTTTAAATGATCAACCTTTCCTAAAATGACCTCAGCAATTTTCATTGCATCTGCACCTTGTCTTTTTGCAATGGAAATGGTTACCGCCGCATATTCAGAATTATGGTCAGCAGCTTCTTCACTAGCTTGGCCATATCCAAAGGACACATAGTTTTTTGGAACTTCTGGTCCATCTAAAACAGTAGCGATCTGTTTTAAATAAATCGGTTGGTTTTGTTGTACCCCAACCACTAAATTTTCCACATCCTCGGCTGTTTTTAGAAAATTTCCGGTGGTCACCAAAAACTCTGTATCGTTTTTATTGAAACTCCCAGAATTCAATTGTTGATTGTTGGCGATGATCATTTCAGAAATAGAAAGGAAATCCAATCCACTGGCAGACAATTTATCTTTGTCCAAGACCACTCGCAATTGACGGTTTCTTCCCCCAATTTTATGGGTAATGGCAACGTCGTTTATTTTTTCTATTTCATCTGTCAACTCATCTGCTATTTGTCTTAGTTGGTAATCATCATAATTTTCGCTCCAAAGCGTCAATCCCATCATTGGCACATCATCAATAGCACGTGTTTTTACCAAAGGAAAAGTAACCCCTTGTGGCATTTGGTCCATATGCTTGTTGATCTCGTTGTACATTTTAACAAACGAACGCTCTATATCCTCTCCAACATAAAATTGAACAATCACCATTCCTTGCTCCTCCATAGATGTAGAATACACATATTCCACACCCTTTATGTTAGAAATAAGTTTTTCCAATGGCTTTATGACTCTAGACTCCACTTCTGTGGGACTGGCCCCTGGGTAGCCCACAAAAATATCTGCCATTGGCACATTAATCTGTGGTTCTTCCTCTCGTGGAATTAAAAACGAACTATACACCCCAATGACCATGAATACAATCATTAGTAGCACTGTAAGTTTAGATCCTATAAAGCTTTTAGCTATTTTCCCTGCTAATCCTTCTTTCATTTTTTATTTTTTATGGAGTTCGGGCGGGCTATCCGTTATATCTTTTATTTCTCTTTATATAATACCGTTGGTAAAACAGAAAACAAAAGGATGTCACTTCTATCCCTAACGCGGTCAATTAATTATTGAACAATGATTCTTACGCCGTTGTATAATTTTCCTTCAGCAGAAATTATATACGACTCATCTGCTGATAATCCTGATAACACTTCTATTTTGTCTCCAAAATTTCTTCCCAACCGCAACCAACGCAGCAATGCTGTATCGCTTTGACTTACCGTGTAAACACCAGACAATTGACCTCTTTCAACCAAGGCACTTGTTGGAATTAAAATCACATTTGCTGTTGTTGTTTCTTTTTCAATGGGAAACTGTACCGTGGTAAACATGCCCGATAAAATTTTGATATCGGTTTTTTCCAATGCAACCTTCACTAAAAATTGTCCTCCTGTATTTTTTGCAGAGGAACTTACCTCGGTTACTTTTCCATTAATGGTCTTGTTCAAAGATTTTATAATAACACTAGTGGTCGTACCTGTTTTAATTTTAGAGATTTCACTTTCTGGAACCATGGCTGTTACTTCAAAATTTCCAGGGGTTTCCATAGCTATCAATGGTGTCCCTGGATTGGCCATATCACCAACTTCAATAAATTTATTGGTAACTACCCCATTAAAAGGAGCTCTAATATTGACATAGGCAAATTGAGCATTGACTCCGTTCTTCATCTGGTTTGCAGCTTCCAAACGTGCTTTTGCCATATCATAATTTGCTGTCATATCATCCATTTCCTTTTGTGATGCGCTATTGCTAGCAAAAAGGTTTTTAAAACGGTTATAATCTTTTTTGGCATTATTAAAAGCCGCTGTTGCCTCAGTAATGCCTGCATCTACTTGGGCAAGTTTTGCCTGTAGATCAGCATTGTTAATAGACATCAATAATTGTCCCTTTTTTACCCTGTCACCAACATTAACATGAATATTGGTTACAAAACCCATCATACGAGTACTTAAATTTGCACTGTTCACAGCTTCAATCTTTCCACTTGCAGTAACAAAAGGTTCTTGGTCACTTCCCTGTACGTTACTTATTTTTACAACAATTGGGGCTGCATTATCCACTATAGATTTCTTAGCATCATTGCCACAACTGGCCAATGAAAAAAATAGTGCTATAATTGCTGCTGTATATGTATATCTCATTGTATCTGTATTTAATCTTAATTCTTGGTTTGTTCTTTTCTCTATTTTTTATTTCATTAAAAATTCAAGGTATGCTTGGGCGTAATTGTGCTCAAAAACTGTCTGGTAATACTCTAGTTGTTTCTGTGCGTACTGTGTTTCTGTCAGTAGTAAATCTGAAGTCTTTTCCAACCCTTCCTTAAATCTGTTTGTCCTGATGCGCAATGATTCTTTAGATTGATTTACTGCTAATTTTGTTAACTCCAATTTGTTTTTATAATCTAACAATTGTCGTTTTGCCTTATTGAGTTCCAAATTACTTTGGGACACATATTGTTTGTATTGCAACTTTGATTTTTCATATTCCGCTTTACTTTTCTGAGCTTTTCCAATACGTTT
>CAYNLI010000068.1:0-15983 GCA_964398035.1 uncultured Flavobacteriaceae bacterium
GGATATTTATATTTGCCCTGTAAAATTAAAACTGAACACATCTACAAAACAAAACGATACGTAGCCTTCAATAAGAATATATTTTGTGGCTTTTGGTCTCTAAAAATATTACTTTCCAAACTTCTAAAAAGTTGTTCACTAGGGTCGCCAGACTGTGAAATATCTTGTGACCATACCAAGAAAATTTCTGATCCAGGAATATATTCCCAACGAATCACCAAATTGGATCTAAATTGTATTGATGAAAAATCTGGATTATCAAAACTAAAATCAGTAACATCATTTAAATCTTCATCAACATTATATATATCATCATTAAACGAAATTTGATTGTCCGTATATTCAGAAAATCGGTCTATAAAATTCTTAGCTAACGGGTCTGTGATAAATTTAAAATTAGTAAACCGACCTCTAGATATAAAAGGCTGCCCCCAATACTGAATACTTAAATTTGGGTTTATGGTATAATTTAATCGCAAGGACATGCTTAAAGTACGTTGCGCTATTTCCCCATTAAGATACCTTGTCTCGTTACCTATGTCTATATTATCTATAAATTGAAGCTTATCATTATTTATACTATAAGAAGGTCTTGCAGATATTTGAAGGTTATTGGTAGGCTGGTATGTTACCTCAAATCTCATAAAATAGTTACTGTAAGAATCATCTCCCCCAAAACTTCCCCTATGAAAAAGATTAAATCTTACTTTTTTTCTATTGTCTGTATTTATTCCGTTCCAAAAACTTATACTATTGGAATTTCGCAATCTTGGGCCTCCTCTTAATGCTGAATTAGAATAGTTTATTGGTTGATAATTAAACCCAATATTGGTAAACCAATTGTTTTTCCAATTTTGCCAACTATTGGTGTTAAACTGTAAACTATTATGATTTCCGCCAAAATCCCATGTACTCCAATGGTTGTAATTTATCCCTACTTTCCTAAAAGTACTATCGGGTTTTTGAGTCTGATATCCTATCCATGTATAATGACGTATATCATCTGCTTTTCTTTGAAATCCAATATCATTTAGCTCTAGCTCTGGAGAGCGCCAAGTAGCTCCCGATTCAAATTTCCATCGACCATCAAGATTACCTATTTGAAGATTACCTCCTGTACCAGTAAGTGAGGTCTTGTTAGGGTCTACCTCCAAATAATCCGCATCTTCTCGTTGAAATAAATGCGTTATGGATTCTTGGGTGTTCTGTATTGCCTCTTCGCTTCCTATTACATGGCTCCAATTCACATTCCCACCTACATACCACGCTTTATCATTCCATTGATGTTTAAAATCAAACCCTCCTGTATAGGCAGACTTATGTAAAAAACCCAAATCATCTGTTAAATTTTCCCTGTTTACTGCCGTAAACATACCTCCTATAAAAGTATTTCGGTCATTAAAATCTTTTTGCAACCTTCCTACAAAATAATTGGTCAAAGGCTCTACTGCTTCTTTTCTTCGATTGCCATTATCATCTATGATAGCATAACGTTTGGCAGTAACACTCTCTAAAACTCCAATGGACCAACCCTCTTTTGTTTTACCACTAAACTTGGCTGCTCCAATAATCGGGGTATTATCTGGTTGATCAACAAATTCTCCATTTTCTGTGTCTGGATACCCTTGAGGGCTTCGCCCAATACGGCGAGAGTAAAACACATTATCAGAACCAAAAGTGTTCCCCGCCTCAGAATTTGATAATTGAAAATTGAAAATATTATTGTTTTCTACAAAGAAAGGGCGCCTTTCATTAAAGAATATTTGAAATCCATCCAAAGCTATTGAAGAAGGGTCTGCTTCTACCTGTCCAAAATCTGGGTTTACCGTTAAATCCAAAGTAAGGTCATTTGTAATACCTATTTTGGCATCCAGTCCTCCATTTATATTAAAATCATTTCCATCTTGGAAAGGGTTTCCTTCTTCAGCTTCAAAGGTTTTTAATTTTGTAATAGTATAAGGTTGAATTTCTATTTGTTTTTGGGGTTCAATATCTATTAATCCATTTAATTCTCCAAACTCACTTACAAACCCTGCGACTTCTCTTGGAATACGTTGCCATACATATCTCTCTTCTTTTCTAAAAAGTTTCCGCATAACTTCCAAACCCCATGATTGTTCTTTTGATTTTCCAAATTTTAACTGACTCAGGGGTATTTTCATTTCTGCGGTCCAACCCTCTTCATCAATATTTGTTTTTGTGTACCAGATTGGATTCCAGCTATCATCTGAATTGTTTCCGTTATCCGTTAAAAATTCGTCCCCTTTAACACCTGCAGCGGTAACTATAAAGTTAAAAGACGTCCTTTCATCATTATAACTATCTATAAAAACCCCTACCCAATCTCCTTGAAAACCATCCCGCCTAGAAAGGCGCTCTACAATCTTATCTGGTTCATCATCATAACACCTAACCCCTATATAAAGAAACTTTTGATCATAAATAATTTTAAATTTAGTTTTCTGACTGGGAGCCGTATTTTCATCTGGCCTACTTTCAATAAAATCCCCTGTCCAATCTACAATACCCCAACTTAAGTCATTTAACATACCATCTATAACAGGGGCTTTATCCCCATTCAATGATTTAGTGGTATATATTCTTTTGAGTATAACTGTAGTGGAATCTTGTGCTTTTAATGAAATCTGAAAAAGAAAAATAACACAAACTATAAGAAGGTTAGCTCTCATGATGTCGTTTTTGATTGATTTGATGTAAAGACTTACAATATCAAGAAGAGTTACAGTAAATATGTTTTTTTATTCTTTTTTTAACATATTTAACACAAGTTTCATTGAACTTATTTGAAGAAAAAAAAATATAAAAATAATCGAAAACAAGCATTTGTATTTCAAGTTAATAATTGTACATTTGCACCCCGTTTATCGGGATTGAAGTGTTTAATCAATAAAAAAACAATAGTAGTGGACACATTAAGCTACAAGACAATTTCAGCCAACAAAGCAACTGTAGATAAGCAGTGGCTATTGGTTGATGCAGAAGGACAAACATTAGGTCGCCTTGCTTCCAAAGTGGCAAAATTGCTTAGAGGAAAGCATAAACCTAACTTTACACCACATGTTGATTGTGGTGATAATGTAGTTATTGTCAATGCAGAAAAAATATATTTATCCGGAAACAAGTGGGAGTCAAAAACCTACAAGCGTTATACCGGTTATCCAGGGGGTCAACGGTCACAGACTGCTCAAGAGATGAAAGACAAGTACCCAGAACGAATTGTTGAAAAATCCGTGAAGGGAATGTTGCCTAAAAATAAATTAGGTGCAGAATTGTTCAGAAATCTTAGAGTATATGTTGGGCCTGAGCATGATCAAGAAGCTCAAAAACCAACTGTAATAAACCTAAATGAATTTAAATAATGGAAGTAATTCATAAAATTGGTAGAAGAAAAACAGCTGTTGCCCGTGTATATGTTACTCCAGGGAAAGGCAATATCACAATAAACAAACGAGATTTAACTGACTATTTCTCTACTGCTACCTTACAATATAAAGTAAAACAACCTTTTGCTCTTACAGATACTGAAGATAGCTATGATGTTAAGGTCAATGTATATGGAGGTGGTATTACAGGACAGGCAGAAGCGGTTCGTTTGGCATTAGCCAGAGTGATGTGTGAAATTGATGCTGAAAACAGGATTGTTCTTAAACCAGAAGGTTTATTGACAAGAGATCCAAGAATGGTAGAGCGTAAGAAATTCGGTCAAAAGAAAGCCCGTAAGAAATTCCAGTTCTCTAAACGTTAATATTTATACCAATTTATTTTGGTATCTAAAAATAAAAACCCTGAACTTGTTTCGGGGTTTATTAATCAAAGTTCATTGAAAATCCCTGAATAACGAAGGGATTAAATTTTAAAACCATGTTGATCCAGAAAGAGAAATCTTTTGGGAACTAGTTTAGCATCTAAATGGTAAAGGCGATTGAAATTTTTCATGACCACTTTATCATTGCTAATTCAACAGAACGTAAACTAAGTAAAAAATGGCAAACAAAACAGAAGTAAAAAAATTATTGGAAGCTGGTGTGCACTTTGGCCACCTAACAAGGAAATGGAATCCCAATATGGCTCCCTATATCTACATGGAGCGTAACGGAATACACGTTATCAATCTTTACAAAACAGTTGCAAAATTAGAGGAAGCTAATGAGGCTCTTAGAAAAATTGCCGCATCTGGAAGAAAAATACTTTTCGTAGCTACAAAAAAACAAGCAAAAGATATTGTTGCTGAAAAAGTAGCAAGTGTAAATATGCCTTACATCACTGAAAGATGGCCTGGAGGTATGTTGACCAACTTTGTAACTATTCGTAAAGCCGTTAAAAAAATGGCCACTATTGATAGAATGAAAAAAGATGGTACATTTCTTACCCTTTCTAAGAAAGAACGTTTACAAGTAGATCGTTTACGTGCAAAATTAGAAAAGAACTTAGGTTCAATATCAGAAATGACACGTTTACCTGGAGCATTATTTGTCGTAGATACCATGCGTGAGCATATTGCAGTTAAGGAAGCTCAAAAATTGAACATTCCAATTTTTGCAATGATAGATACCAATTCTGATCCAAGACCAATTAATTATGTAATTCCTTCTAATGATGATGCTTCAAAATCCATTGAAATCATCATGACAGCAGTAACCAATGCAGTTGCTGAAGGGTTGGCAGAAAGAAAATCTGAAAAACAAGGGGACAAAGCTGAACCAAAAGCAAAAGAAGCTGTAACCAAAACTGTTGCTGTCGAAGAGCCAAAGGTTGAAAAAATTGAGAAAAAAGAAGAAGTCATTGAAGCCAAAGCAGAAGTAGTTGCTGAAACTCCAAAAGAAAAAAAAGTAGAAGTTACTACTGAAGCTCCTAAAGTAGAAAAAGCACCAAAAGCTAAGAAAGCAGCTAAAACCGAAACTGATGATTTAACAAAGGTCGAAGGTGTTGGTCCCAAAGCTGCCGAAGCTTTAGTAAAAGCAGGTCTTGAAACCTATGCTAAATTAGCAAAAGCAAAAGCTGATAAAATTAAAGAAATTCTTACGGAAGCTAGCTCTAGAATGGCACACCTTGACCCAACTTCATGGCCAAAACAAGCTAAAATGGCTGCTGATGGAAAATGGGATGAGCTTAAAGAATGGCAAGACAACGTTAAAGGTGGAGTAGAATAATTCTACCTATAAAATCATAAAACAAATATCAATTTAAAATTACCTTAAAGCATCCAACACTACATTATGTATTGTATGTGTTTTAAGGTAATATTAAAAATTAAATAAAATGGCGAAAATTACCGCAGCACAAGTAAACGAATTAAGAAAAGCGACTGGAGCTGGAATGATGGATTGCAAAAATGCTTTAGTAGAAGCCGAAGGCGATTTTGACAAAGCTATTGAGGTTCTTCGTAAAAAAGGACAAAAAGTAGCAGCCAAAAGAGCCGATAGAGATTCTTCTGAAGGTGTTGCAATTGCAAAAGTAAATGCTGACAACACATTAGGAGTAGCAATTGTTTTAGGTTGTGAAACTGATTTTGTTGGTAAAAATGACAACTTTGTTGCTTTAGCAAATGAATTGGCAGATTTAGCATTGAACTGTGAGACAAAAGAAGCATTTTTAGCTTCTCAGATTGATGGCATGACCGTTGCTGAAAAATTAATTGAGCAAACTGGCGTTATTGGTGAAAAACTGGAAATCAATGCTTTTGAAAAAATAGAGGCTCCTTTTGTTGGTAGTTATGTACACATCAATAAAATTGCCGCTTTAGTTGGCCTAACAGCCAAAGTGGACAATGTAGAAGAGTTGGCTAAAGACGTTTCCATGCAAGTTGCTTCAATGGGAGCTACTACTTTATCATATAAAGATTTTGACCCTACTTTTGTTGCTTCTGAAACTGAGGCCAGAATAGCAGTTATAGAAAAAGACAATATTGAGTTAGGTCGTTTAGGCAAAACACTTAAAAACGTACCTCAATATATTTCTATGAGTCAATTATCAGAAGATGTATTGGCTAAAGCTGAAGAAGATGCTAAAGCAGTGCTTAAAGCAGAAGGGAAACCAGAACAAATTTGGGATAAAATTCTTCCTGGAAAAATGGAAAGGTTCATTTCTGACAACACAACTCTTGATCAAGAACAATGTTTATTAGATCAAGATTTTATCAAAAATGATAAACTTAACGTTGCTCAATATGTTGAATCATATGGCGACGTGGCCGTTGCAGGATTTAAGCGTGTTGCTTTAGGCTAAAACATATATTTTACACTATAAAAAAACTGTCAATTAGTAATTGGCAGTTTTTTTATAGTGTAAAATCAAACTCATCATTTTCTATAAAACCAGACAACTAGATTACCCTTTTAGCCAGGCATTCCTTAATTTAGTTTGCCTATTACTTGCACCATCCATAGGGGCAATTGTCTCTACATTTAAAGTAGGCGTACCTACTTTACCTTTTAAATTCAATACCTCATCCCCTCTTTTTATTTTGATGCTAATTTCAGTATCAGGAGTCCATCCAAAACTTTGACCAATTATAGGGCGTATTGCCTCTAAATTCATGGGCAATCCATTTATTTGTTCTATTATATCTCCTGCCTGCATTCCCAAATCAGTAAAAAAGCTATTGAGTTCTATACCTTTTCTAACAAAAATTGCATTATTGTTTTCTTCGTCCACATCTATAAAAGGCACTTCTCCATTTAAAAAATAACCACTTTGTTCTTGCACTGCTGAAGTAGACAAACCAACCATGGCAAAGTATTTGCCATAATCAATAGGCATATCCCCAATAACATGAGTATCAAAGAAATTCCTAACTTCTGGATAGGTCATTGCAACTATTTCATCTATTAGTTGATTATCTTCAAACGGTCTATTTGCACCATACTTTTTCGAAAGCTCTTTCATAAGCCACAACACCCCTTTTTTTCCATCACTTAAGTCTTTAAGAAGAATATCCAAAGACATATTGATTAAGGTTCCTTTCTCATACACATTGGCATAATTGGCCTTAAAAGGTTCTTTTAGGATATACTTGCTCATGTTGGTAAAAGACATGTTATCATCAAATGATTTTGCATTGTTCACTTTATCCATGATGCGGGTATAGAATTCCTTTTCATCTATAAGTCCCTGTTGTATTTGAAAAAGATTGGCAAAATATTCCGTAGTACCTTCATACATCCACAGGTGTTCTGACATTTTAGGGTCATTAAAATCAAAATATTGTATCTCCTTGGAGTGTACATTCAGGGGAGTTACAATATGAAAAAATTCATGGGAAACCACATCAACCATTGCTTGCTCTAAACGTTCTTTGGGCATCGCCTCTGGCAAAACCACAACCGTGGATGTATGGTGTTCCAGCGCTCCAAAACCAGAAGCATCTGTTTCTTCCATAGTAGAAAGGTAAAGTAATATGTTATACTCTTCTGTACTGTTGATGTCGCCCAAAAAAGCTTTTTGTGCACTCATCATTTTTTCCATTTTATCTTTTAAGCTTGCGGCTGTATAGGTGTTATTGGGAGAGTATACACTAAGATTAACTGTAATATCATTTATCTGAAAAGACTCTGCAGCGTGTTTGGAATACATAATGGGATTGTCTATTACCTCAAAATATCTACTTGCAACAAAAGTATCCAACGTAACATCTTGCTTGTCCCCTCCTTTTTGAATCAAAGAAGTAGTTGCTTTTAATTTATTTGATTTGGTAATCGTTATCTCATAAGGAACTTCTTTTAATCCATCAAAATAACCTACAAAACCATGTAAGTTCAACATGTAATTTTCACCACTTGCAATATTTGTCCCTGCTGGTGAAAAGACCGCTTCTTCTACTTCTCCTTCCGTATCATAGGTGTCATTGACCAAATATGTTATCTTATCTAAACTTTTGCCATTGGATATGTTCCAAGTGTTATCGTCTTTTTTGCTAACAACAAGTTCCTTACCATTATAATCCAACGCCTTAAAACCTTCAATATACTTCCCATAATTGTCTTCACT
The DNA here is from genome assembly GCA_964398035.1 of uncultured Flavobacteriaceae bacterium. Taxonomy (GTDB): domain Bacteria; phylum Bacteroidota; class Bacteroidia; order Flavobacteriales; family Flavobacteriaceae; genus Saonia. The sequence continues at coordinate 8,008 of CAYNLI010000068.1, forward strand.
ATAAGTTCCAGGTACAGTTTTAGGGATATAAAAAGAAACAGAATTAGCTGCAAAAGCACCTGGGTCAATAACAACCTTGACTTTGTCATCTACTATATCCACCAAATCAATAGACGTTAAAACAGGGCTGTTATCAGCCGTGACCAAGGTTTTGGTAGCGCCACAACTATATAGCAAAAACATTGTCAATATTCCAAGAGCAAATTTCTTCATTTTATAAATTTTCATTCTTAAATTAAATTTAAATACAAGGATATAAAATATTATCAATCCAAAAGAAATAATTAGAACATGTCTTAATAGTAGCATTGGGGTTTTGTCGTAAATAATTTTGACTATTTTTGTTATAGTCTTAATTAAAATATAAACATGCAATACAAAAGAATACTTCTTAAACTTAGTGGTGAAGCTTTAATGGGAGAAAAACAATATGGAATTGACCCCAACCGATTAGCCGAATATGCCAGTGAAATAAAAGAGGTTTCAGAGAAAGGCATAGAAGTAGCTATTGTTATTGGTGGTGGGAATATTTTTAGAGGCCTTTCTGGAGCCAGCAATGGTATGGATAGAGTACAGGCAGACCACATGGGCATGCTGGCAACAGTAATTAACGGACTTGCGTTACAAAGTGCTTTGGAAATTCAAGGCGTAGAGACAAGGCTGCAATCTGCCATAAAAATAAATGAGGTAGCTGAACCTTTTATCAGAAGACGCGCCATGAGGCATTTAGAAAAAGGACGGGTCGTTATTTTTGGTGGCGGAACAGGAAACCCCTACTTTACCACAGATTCAGCCGCTGTATTACGTGCTATTGAAATTGAAGCAGATGTAATTCTAAAAGGCACACGTGTGGACGGCATATATACTTCTGACCCAGAGAAAAACAAAGATGCCACTAAATTTGATACTATTTCTTTTAAAGATGTTCTAACCAAAGGACTAAAAGTAATGGATACCACCGCATTTACATTGAGTCAAGAAAATAAGCTTCCCATTGTGGTTTTTGACATGAACAAAAGAGGAAACTTATTAAAAATAATTTCAGGAGAAAATATCGGAACCATAGTCAATCTATAGTTTTGGTATAATTTATGTACCTTTTTTTTAAATTAAACGTATGAACGAAGAAATTAAATTTATATTAGATACTACCAAAGAAGGTATGGATCACGCCATGATGCATTTAGATAAAGCATTTATAAAAATAAGGGCAGGAAAAGCCAGTCCCGTAATGCTATCCAATGTTATGGTGGATTACTATGGTTCCCAAACACCTTTGTCCCAAGTAGCCAATGTAAATACCCCAGATGCTAGAACTATTTCTGTACAACCTTGGGAAAAAAGTATGCTTCACGAAATTGAAAAAGCCATCATGAACGCTAACCTTGGATTCAACCCAATGAACAATGGCGAAATGATCATTATCAATGTTCCTCCTTTAACAGAAGAAAGAAGAATAGAGTTGTCCAAACAGGCAAAAGCAGAAGCAGAACATGCAAAAGTAAGTGTCCGAAATGCTAGACAAGATGCTAACAAAGAAATTAGAAGTTTGGATGACGCCTCAGAAGATGTGCAAAAAAATGCAGAGCAAGATGTGCAAGATTTAACAAATGGCTACATTAAAAGAATTGATAGTGTATTTGATATCAAAGAAGTAGAAATAATGAAAGTTTAATTAACTTCTGTTTTATTTCATAACAGGTCTCTAGGAACACTACCAATCATTTTCTACCTTTGTCTGCTATAATAAATTACCATGGTTACTAAGCTTGCTCAAGGTTTTTGGGTCAAAACAGCTAGAATAATCCTAAGAAATAGAATTCTTATTTTAATAGGGATTGCTATCATTACGGTGTTCTTTTCATTACAATGGAAAAACATGCGATTTTCCAATTCACAGGCCAATCTGCTACCTGATGACCATCCCGTAAATGTAGAATATCAATCGTTTTTGGAGCGTTTCGGCGAAGAAGGCAATGCTGTAGTGCTGGCCATAAAGGATACCGCATTGTTTTCCCCAACACAATTTAATCGTTGGAACAAACTAAGCAAACAACTAGAAGCATTCCCAGAAGTAGATGCTGTGTTATCCTTAGACAATCTTAAAGAGTTAATAAAAGACAATGAAAAGCAAGAATTTGTTCTAGAACCTTTTTTAAAATCTACGCCGAAGAACAAAAAAGAAATAGATAGCATTATTCAGCATCTTTTTGAGGATTTTCCGTTTTATGACAATTTATTGTTCAATAAAGAAAGTGGTACCATACGCACAATAATGTATATGGACAAGGACATTATAAACACATCTGTCCGTAAAGATTTTATTTTAAAAGATCTTACAAATTTAATTGAAGAATTTGAAAGAGAAACAGGTATGGATGTTAGGGTTTCTGGAATGCCCTATATCCGGACCATGAACTCCCAAAACATTATTGATGAAATAGGAATATTCATTCTTGCCGCGTTAGGGGTCACTTCTTTAATATTCTTTTTTTTCTTTAGAAGCTATAGAGCCACTTTTATTTCAATGTGTGTTGTAATCATAGGGGTTATGTGGGCTTTTGGAATATTAGGGCTTTTAGAATATGAAATTACCGTGTTAACAGCTTTAATTCCCCCATTGATCATTGTTATAGGAATCCCCAACTGCATATTCTTAATCAATAAGTATCAACAAGAAGTGAAAAAGCATGGCAATCAGGCACTTTCCCTTCAGCGTGTAATTTCTAAAGTTGGAAATGCAACATTAATGACTAATGTTACCACGGCTTCCGGTTTTGCAACTTTCATTATTACTGACAGTAAATTGCTAACCGAATTCGGCATTGTAGCATCCCTTAATATTATAGGAATCTTTATCCTTTCCTTATTGATTATCCCAATTGTTTACAGTTTTATGTCGCTTCCAAAAACAAAGCATTTAAAACATTTAAATAAAAAATGGATTGATGGTTTTGTAAACTGGATGGAAAATATTGTTCGCACTAAAAGAATTACAGTTTATATTACCTCTGTTATTTTACTTGTTTTAAGCATTATAGGAATATATCAAATAGATGTTTCCGGAAGTCCTATTGAAGATATGCCAAAAAAGGCAGAGTTTTTTAAAGACATTCGCTTTTTTGAAGAGGAGTTCGATGGCATAATGCCCTTGGAAATTGTAGTGGACACCAAAAAAGAAAAAGGAGTATTAAAATCTGCTACCCTTAAAAGAATGAACGAACTGGGAGGGATTATTGAGGAAATTCCTGAATTGTCCAAACCCATATCTGTAGTGAATTTGGTGAAATATTCCAAACAAGCATTCTATAACGGCATCCCTAAATACTATCAACTTCCCACTACACAAGAAAATAATTTTATCATGGATGTTGCCAGAAAATCTTCCAACAACAGCAATCTCTTGAAAAATTTTGTGGATAGCACCGGTCAGACCGCTAGAATCACCACTTACATTAAAGATGTAAAAACGGACCGAATGGAAGAAATTGAAAAGCGTTTGCTAGAGAGCATCGATAAAATTTTTCCATCAGAGCGTTATACTGTTTTTATGACAGGCAAAGCTTTACTTTTTCTAAAGGGCACAAAATACTTGGTAAAAAATCTGGTGCTATCATTGGCGTTGGCCATTGGTCTTATCGCCCTCTTTATGGCATATCTTTTTCGTTCTTTTAGAATGATCATTATTTCTTTGATTCCAAATTTATTGCCCTTGCTTGTCACAGCTGGTGTAATGGGTTTTGTTGGCGTTCCAATAAAACCATCAACCATATTGGTGTTTAGTATTGCATTCGGTATTTCTGTTGATGACACCATACATTTCTTGGCAAAATACAGACAAGAACTCACTGAGAATCAATGGCGTGTTAAAGTGTCCGTATACAATGCATTAAGAGAAACAGGAGTAAGTATGTTCTATACTTCTATTGTATTGTTCTTTGGCTTCTCCGTTTTTGTTATTTCTAGCTTCGGAGGCACTGTAGCACTAGGTTCTTTGGTATCTGCCACCTTGCTTTTTGCAATGCTTTCAAATTTAATCTTGCTGCCTTCTCTCCTACTTTCATTGGAGAAAAGTATTGCCAACAAACAGGTTTTGAAAAAACCTCAAATAGATATCCTTCCAAAAAAAGAAGTGAATATTCCCAAGAAGAATTAATACAGATTAAACCTATTTATATGCCAATCCTTTTTTCTCAAAAAGGCTATCTTTGGCATTCTAATTATTGAAGTGATTTAAAATGAAATCATATAGTGTAAAAGAACTACTTACTGCAACTCCGCTACTACAAGAAGTTGTTATAAATGGATGGGTAAAAACTTTTAGAAGCAATAGATTTATTGCCTTAAATGATGGGTCTACCATTAACAACATACAGTGTGTTGTCAATTTTGAAGAGCTTGGTGAAAACCTGTTAAAACAAATAGCTACAGGAGCAGCATTAAAGATTAATGGAACTTTGGTAGAAAGTCAGGGAAAAGGGCAAAGTGTAGAAATTCAAGTAAAAGAAATTTTTGTACATGGAAGTGCAAATCCAGAAACATATCCCATACAACCCAAAAAACATTCTCTGGAATTCTTAAGAGAAAAAGCACATTTACGTGTGCGCACAAATACTTTTGCTGCGGTGATGCGCGTAAGATCTGCATTGTCATTTGCCGTACACCAATATTTTAGGGACAATGGATTTTACTATGTGCACACACCCATAATTACAGGTTCCGATGCCGAAGGTGCAGGGGAAATGTTCCGTGTTTCCACCTTGGACCCAAAAAACCCTTCATTGACCGAAGAAGGCGACATAAATTATAAAGATGATTTCTTTGGAAAGGAAACCAACCTTACCGTTTCTGGACAATTAGAAGCTGAAACCTATGCAATGGCTCTGGGCAAAGTATATACTTTTGGACCCACTTTCCGTGCTGAAAATTCCAATACATCAAGACACTTGGCAGAGTTTTGGATGATTGAACCAGAAGTTGCTTTTAATGATTTGGACGCAAACATGGATTTGGCTGAAGATTTTATAAAAAATGTAATTAAATATGCCTTGGACAATTGCAAGGATGATTTGTCCTTTTTAGAAAAACGTTTGTTGGATGAGGAAAAAACCAAGCCACAAATAGAACGAAGTGAAATGGCATTGCTTGAAAAACTGAAGTTTGTTTCAGAAAATAACTTCAAAAGAGTTTCCTATACTGAAGCCTTTGATATTTTAAGAAATTGTAAGCCTAACAAGAAGAAAAAATTCAAATACCCCATTAATGAATGGGGAGCTGACCTACAAAGTGAACACGAACGTTTCCTAGTAGAAAAGCATTTTAAATGTCCTGTTATCTTGTTTGATTATCCTGCAAAAATAAAAGCATTTTATATGCGTTTAAATGAAGACGGAAACACAGTGAGAGCAATGGATATTTTGTTCCCAGGAATCGGGGAGATTGTTGGTGGATCTCAAAGAGAAGAGCGTTTAGATGTGCTTAAAGAAAAAATTAAAGCTTTAGGGATTGATGAAGAAGAGCTTTGGTGGTATTTAGACCTTAGAAGATTTGGCACAGCTGTACACAGCGGTTTTGGCCTAGGGTTTGAGCGTTTGGTGCTCTTTACCACTGGAATGGGAAACATCAGAGATGTTATCCCTTTCCCTAGAACACCTCAAAATGCAGAGTTTTAATCTTAATTCTTTAACTTTATAAGACAGGTACAAGAATAATCCATATGCTTAAACAACACTTACATTTTAAACTATCGCAAAAATTATCTCCTCAGCAGATTCAGCTGATGAAGTTAATTCAATTGCCAACACAAGCATTTGAGCAGCGTTTAAAGCAAGAGTTGGAAGAAAACCCAGCATTAGAAAGTGGTAAAGAATCCAATGATGATGTAGAGGATAATTATGAAGATACCTACGACGATGAAACGGACAATGAAAGTATTGATACCGAAGATATTAATATAGATGATTATCTAAGTGATGATGAAGTGCCAGACTATCGGACTCAAGTTAATAATTATAGTGCGGACGATGATGAGAAAAACATTCCTTATGCAGCTGGGACATCCTTTAATCAATTTCTTTTAAACCAGCTCAATACTGTTTATTTAAATGACCAAGAATGGTCCATAGCAGAATTTTTGGTTGGTAGTATAGATGAAAGTGGGTATATCCGTAGACCTATATCAGACATTTTGGATGATTTGGCATTTACCCAAAACATCAATGCTGAGGAAAGTACTATAAAAAAAATACTTAAAATAGTACAACAACTGGATCCTTCAGGAGTTGGCGCAACTTGTTTGGAAGAATGTTTAACCATACAACTTAAAAGAAAAGAAATTACTCCCAACATTGAATTGGCCATACTTATTTTAGAAAAATCTTTTGATCAGTTCACCAAAAAACACTATAAAAAATTAATTCAAAAATATAATATAACTGAAGAAGAGTTAAAAGACGCTATTTCAGAAATTGAAAAATTGAACCCCAAGCCAGGAGGTTCATATGCAGGAAACAATAGAATCATAGAGCATGTTGTGCCAGATTTTTCCATAAAAATTGTAAATGGCGACCTAGAACTGACCTTAAATGGTAGAAATGCACCAGAACTACATGTTTCTCGTGAGTATAATAATATGTTGGAGGGATATAAGAATTCTAAAGAAAAATCTAAATCCCAAAAAGACACCGTTCTGTTCATAAAGCAAAAACTAGATGCTGCAAAATGGTTTATTGATGCCATTAGACAAAGGCAACAAACGCTGTTTATTACAATGAATGCTATTATGCAATATCAAAAAGAATATTTCCTTACTGGTGATGAACAAAAGCTACGGCCAATGATTTTAAAGAATATTGCGGATATTATTCATATGGATATCTCTACAGTATCAAGAGTGGCGAACAGTAAATATGTTGATACCCCTTATGGCACTAAATTGATAAAAGAATATTTTTCTGAGTCCATGAAAAATGAACAAGGAGAAGATGTATCAACCAAAGAAATTAAAAAAATACTTGAAAATGTTATTGGTGAAGAATCAAAGAAAAAGCCATTAACAGATGATAAGTTGGCTGCAATTTTAAAAGAAAAAGGGTATCCTATTGCCAGAAGAACCATTGCTAAGTACAGGGAACAATTGGAAATTCCTGTCGCTAGGTTAAGAAAACAATTATAATGCGGGTTTTCTTAAAACTAATATCCTACATATTTCACCCGCTATTTATTCCAATACTTGGAACGTTAACCTATTTTATTGTTACCCCTAAATACAGTCCATTAGAATTACAAAGTGGAAATATTTTACCCATTTTTATTCTAACGATTATAATCCCAATCATATCTTTTTTTATTTTAAAAAATATTGGCTTGGTAAGTTCAATATTTATGCCCACAATTAAAGAGCGTAAATATGCATTCTATATAAGCATAGCTTTACTTCTGTTGGTATTGGTCAAAGTAATTCCCAACAACTACACACCTGAGATTTATAATTTTTTCTTGGGGTTTTTATCTGCAACTTTTGCATCGCTATTATTGCTTTTTTTTAATTTTAAAAGTAGCATGCATTTAATGGGTATGGGCAGCATCTTAATGTACGTTATTAGCCTCAGCATTCATTTTGAAATCAACATAACACTTGCCATAGGCTTTATTACTTTGACAACTGGGCTTGTTGCCACATCTAGATTATATTTAAACGCACACACAAGACCAGAACTATTTGTTGGTTTTTTAATTGGATTGACATCCCAATTACTTACTATAAAATTCTGGTTATAAAAATCACCTCTTTCTATAACAGTTGTCACTAAGAAAAAAAATCAATAATAGCGATGCAATATCTGCCATGGAACCAGCACTTACTGTTGGTATATCTGTTCTTTTACTCATAATACAGTATTATTTATATGGTTAAAAAAAATTGCAAAGAAAAAAGAAGAAATGGGGTATATCAATAATATTATTGTCCATGAAAA
>CAYNLI010000069.1:0-15755 GCA_964398035.1 uncultured Flavobacteriaceae bacterium
GCCTTTGAAGTAAGGGATTTAAAGAATACAAAGCCAAAGCCCAAGAACAACATAAAATGAAAAGGGAACAATCCAAAATCATTTAACGGTATGGCACTGTACATTCCAAATAGGAAGTATATCATTAAAGCAGCCTCTAAAATCATGTTTGGAGACAATTTTTTTGCCAAGTACTTATTGCCTTTCCAGCTGTCAGCTATGTTGTTTATATTAAACTTGGGTGTTCTTACAAATTCACTTCGCTTACCCATATGGCCTTCTAGTACAGCTATAGAATTGTGCAAAGAAAACCCTAACGCAATTGAAAAGAATGTAAAGAATAGTTTTATATAGTTCACAAAATTGTCTAACCCGCTTCCTTGGGTACTTTTATAGGTAAACCAGTAGCAAACAAATAGGATGATGGTGCTTAAGATAAAAAAGCTGGTCATTTCAAAAACCCATCCCAAGTGCTCATATATATTTTTTATATATAACATGGGGATGCTTAAAACTGCAACAACAAATACGCACAAGAACATTGAACTGTTCAATAAGTGCATTACGCCATGGAACTTTGTTTTAAAGGGTATGTTTTTAGCGGTAATAACTTTCCACACCGTTTTTCTAAAGTTTTCTGCACCTCCTTTATTCCAACGAAATTGTTGCGTGCGTGCCGCACTGATTACCACTGGAAGTTCAGCAGGGGTCTCTACGTCCTCCAAATACTTAAATTTCCAATTTTTTAATTGGGCACGGTAGCTTAAATCCAAATCTTCAGTCAAGGTATCTCCTTCCCAGTTGCCAGCATCAAGAATACATTCCTTGCGCCAAATGCCTGCGGTACCGTTAAAGTTGATGAAATGCCCTTTGGAGTTTCTGCCTACTTGTTCCAATGTAAAATGTGCATCCAAGGCAAATGCCTGCACTCTGGTCAAAGTTGAATAATCTCTATTGATATGCCCCCAACGGGTCTGTACCACACCAATTTCTTTATCTTTAAAATAGATAACGGTCTTTTTTAGCCAGTCGCTATCGGGTAAAAAATCGGCATCAAAAATGGCGATAAAATGACCTTTGGCAATTTCAAGGCCTTCTTTTAACGCACCGGCCTTATATCCTTTTCTGTTGTTTCGTCTTATATGTATAATATCCAGCCCTGTTTCTTGCAAGGCTTTAATCTGCTTTGCAGTGTCCAATACAGATTCATCCGTAGAGTCATCCAAAACCTGGATTTCTAATTTGCTGGTAGGGTACTCTATTTTTGCAATGTTTTCCAACAATCGTTTTACAACATATTCTTCATTATAAATAGGAAGTTGGATAGTAACAAACGGAATTTCTTTAGGGTCTAAAAGGTTAAATTTTGGAGCTTCTTGATTTTTCCTTTTATATCCTAAGTAATTGATTAAAAGGTTTAACTGGGCCAAACTGTAAAAGAATATCAGCAACAGAGCGATACTGTAGATGGTAATGATGATATACGTAATTGTTAGTCCCATATTATTTTATACTGTATTTAAAAATCCAACCAAGAATCTTTATGCCGGCAAAGATACTACCTTTTAAAGTACCCGATACTTTGGAAATTCCGATTCTCTTTTTGTAACGTACTGGTACTTCGGTATATGTTAGCTTCTTTTTTAATGCTTTTAGCTGCATTTCCACTGTCCAGCCATAGGTTTTATCCTCCATTTGTAACTCCAGTAACTTATCATATTTTATTGCTCTAAAGGGCCCCAAATCGGTAAATTTTGCCCCAAAAAACAATTTCATTAGAAAAGTTGCCAACCAGTTTCCAAAAATTTGTTGTGGAGTCATGGAATTTTGTTCCCTTAACTCCTTGTTTCGCGCGCCAATGACAAAATCGATATCCTCTTCTATAATTGGCTTTACAAGTTTTGTCAATTCCTCTGGATAATCAGAATAGTCTCCGTCGATATATACAACAATATCTGACTTTTTGGATTGTTTGGAAATATAATTCATGCCACAAAGACAGGCATAGCCATATCCTTTTCTGAGCTCTGTAAGTACGGTTGCCCCAGATTTTTTAGCTACTTCAAGTGTTTTGTCCGTGGAATTATTGTTCACCACAATTATTTCTGAAACTATTTTAGGGATTTCAGATATGACCTTAGCGATGGAATCTGCTTCATTATAAGCAGGGATGATAACTTTTATATTTACGGTGGAATTTCCTGACATTTGTAATTTGTCGTTTTTTTGTTGGCAAATGTACAATTAATAGCCACTTTTTTATTGCCGTTCCTAAAGTTCTGGAAGGTTTAATCTGCCCACCGCCAGCAGGTAGATTCTTAATGTTAGCTTTAAGGTGTTTTATTTTATTTGAAGCTTATTTAGCCCTTCTTTGAGTTTTTCCTTGGTATTGTTCCATAATAGCATGCCAGAAGTATTCTTTGGTAAAGTGATAGTGGCCAACAATTTGCCTTTCTTTTTTTTCATGTTAAAAATAATATTGCCCTTAGGCGTGGGCAAAAGCCCTTCCATTGCAGTAAGTTTTCCAAATACGGGCTCAATGCGTATTTCTTCAAAACTATTTTTATGGGATTTTATCCCGGCCAAATAATTAAAATAGAAATAGGCGGGTGATGCGCTCCATGGATGCACTTCGGAACGTGTTGGTTTGCTTTCAGATTCAAACCGTTCCAGAGTTGTGGTCATGTTCTGGGCAATTAGACCTTCCCAAGGTTTTTGTGCCTGATCAAAAAGGTGGTGCGCGCCAGTTTTTTTTAAAGCCAAGAAAAGATAGTATCTATAGTAGTATGTGGCTTGTAATAGCGATTCATCAGTTAAAATATGTTCCAATAATTCTGATTGTTTTGTTTTGGGAAGAGCATTGGTAAGAACGGCCATTATGTTGGTGTGCTGGTCAAAAACGGATTTATCTGGACGTTCAGCATAAATGCCTTTTGAGGCAGCAAAACAGAGTTCATTGACCGATTTTTTAATTTCTTCCGCTCTGGATTTGTATTTTTTTGAAGTATGAAAATCACCAATTTCTTCAAATAATTTAGAAGCATTGAGTAGCGAATAAGCATAATGTAGGCTTACAACAGCAGAATTTTCACCATCGTTTTTTGTAGCTGTCCCGCCACCGTCATTAGGTCCTGGATACCAATCTACAAAGTACCTGTATTGTGTTTTGTTGACTAAATTGTTGGTGTTCATATTTTTTTCAAAACCATCCAACGTATGAATGATTCCACTTTTATAGTCTTCAATGAATTTCTTGTCGCCAGTGTAGTTGTAATAATTAGCAATCATATCTACCCAGACCAAAGAATAGGTTGGGTATATAAAAGTTGACCTAAGTGGATATGCTCCCAAAATATTGCCTTCTGAATCCCTTGAATGATGAAATTGACGGATGGCATTTTTAGTATGTTCCAAGTTACCGCTCATGGTCTGCCAAAGCAATGCGTGGATTTTAGTATCGCCCACATACTGCATGGTCTCATAATAGGCATCGCTCAGAAAATAATCTTGGGTGCAGATGTCTATGGTACGCTTACAGATGTCAAAAATTTTGTTATAAGTTTCATTGTCTGTGGTAAATGATGCTATGGATGGTATGGCTGCTCTTGATTTATGGTTCACAAAATTTTGAATCAACAATTCTTTATTTTGGGTTTCAACTTCCAGCTCAATAAACCGAAAGGTCCTCATCCAATTGGGAATAAATTTTTGTTCTTCTTTTCCGTTGGAAATAATAAAATCATAATAGCCAAACAGCTTTTTGTTTTCAATTACGTTTCTATCTCCTTTTGTATTGTTTTCTCCAAAAAGATTTTCTGCATACTTGATTTTTATTGTGGCATTTTTCCCTTTACTGAAGTTTATTTCTGGAAAACCATTGGTTACATACTTTTGGTCAATTAAAAAAGTAGCTTTAGTATTTGGCTGTATAGTTAGTGAACCTGTTTTGGGAAAAGAAACCTCTTTTCTTATATTTTGAGACCTAACGATACTTCCCAAAACTTCTTTTTCCCATGTAAGCAAAGGCAAATTTCTTGGTTCTAATAAATAGGCAATGGAACCGCCCATGGAACTTGCACTTTCATAAAATTTGGTATGTTTCCACTCAGTATCATCAAAATTTATTTGTTCCCAATTTGTACAATATTGATTTTTATCAACATAATCAGTAGGGTTATTGGCATAAAATCCACCAATTATGGATTTTTCACCTGGTTCTCGCCAATTAATTTCTATAGCTTTGTAAGATTGATCTATGGTGCATTTCCAATTGTCAGTGTCACCTTTTGTATTTACTATTTCAGCATTTATGGTCACTCCATTGACCATAAGGCTGGTGTAAATGGATTGAAAGCCTAAAAATTTTCGTTTTCCAAAGTTTATGACTTTGACCGCAATAGTATTTGTTCCTTTTTTAAGAAAGGTCTTTAGGTTTAAGGTTTCGTATTTCCAGTGCTTAATGTCGCTTAATTGTGGTCCGTGTGTAAAAATCTGTCCGTTTACATAAAGAAAATAATGGTTGTCTGCAGATATGTTGATGATAAAATCATCATTGGGATTTTCTACTTCAAAAGTATTTCTGAAAAGAACAATGGCATCTTCGCCGCCATTAATATCAGGATGACTTACCCAATTGGCAGCAATGTCCTTAACGCCATATTTAACCGTGGGAAAGTTTAGTTCTTCTTGTCCCTGGGCATTGATAAAAAAAAGAAATAATAGAATAAAGTTTAACGGTTTTTTCATTCTATCAATTTCGGGAAAATTGAATCAAAGAACAAGTATACTTATTTCTTATTGACCAATTCCATTAAATCGACATCATTGCCCAATAAAACTTGATTGCTATCAATACGTCCTTCCAACGGGCCATTTTCCAATTTTAAAACACCACGAGGGCAAACAGCGGAACAAATACCACAACCAACACAACTGGAACGCACAATGTTTTCGCCTTTTTGAGCGTATGCACGTACATCTATTCCTTGTTCACAATAGGTTGAGCAATTACCACATGAAATACATTGTCCGCCATTAGTGGTAATTCTAAAACGAGATTTAAACCGTTGCACAAAACCAAGATATGCAGCTAATGGACATCCAAACCTGCACCAGATCCTATTTCCAAAAATTGGATAAAAACCTGTGCCAATAACTCCGGCAAAGACAGCTCCTATTAAAAAACTATAGATATTCTGTACGGTTTGTGTTCTAATTCCCAATACAGTTCTTGTTTCAGTAAAAAAGCTATAAAGTGTCATTAGGGTCATTGCCACGGCAAAAACCAATACAATATGAATCAGCCATCTTTCCACTTTCCAAGAAAATAAAGATTTACTGGAGTGTTGGCGATAGGGGTCTCCCAGGGTTTCTGCAAGTCCGCCACATCCACAAACCCAAGAACAATACCATCTTTTTCCAAAGAAGTAGACCATTACGGGCACAATCAACAGAGTTAGGACTATTCCCCATACAAGTATGAACATACCAATGCCACCACTATTGATAAGTGATTTCAAATTCCATTGAAAAAAGAAATCATAATCTAACGGGAAGGCGTTTTTAAAATCATAATAGGGCATTTGCAAGCGCACCATTATCTCTGGTATTAAAAATGCAAATACTATTTGAAAAAACAATACAGATGTGGTCCGTACCATTTGATATACATTATGACGGTATTTGATATACATGCGTACTGCCATAACACTCATGACCGTACAATACATAAACCCATATACAAACCAATGTCCTGCAGGATTTCCACTAAGGAATTCACTGATAGGGTCAACTAGATAAGTCCAGTTTACAGCATATTCTGAACGAAAGTATAAGATGAGGTAAAAAGAGACCAAGAAGATAAAAACCACCCATGCCACCCAGCCTTTGTTTGTAGCGTTCTCATGATAAATACCATCGTTTTTAATGCCTTTTGCGCCCAAAAGCACAATGTTGGGAAGAATAAAAAGAAGTGCGCCAATAATAGCCAGTCCAAAGGTTAAAAACCACATGAGCCCTTTGTTTTTCACTATAAAGCCACTACCCGATTTTTTACCAATCTCTGCCGCTAAATCATGAGGTTTGGTGTAAATTATTTGTTTGTATTCTTTGTTTTTTCTGTGGGTGGCATTTGCTTTTTCTAAGGCATCAGTAATTTTTGATGACATGGAGGCCATGCCATTAAATTCTTTGCCAACAACGTTATCTTTTATTTGGGAAATAAAGAGTTCGCTTTTTATGTTTTTCTCTTTGAGGACTTGATCAAAAACGGCAGGAGTAAGTTTAAACTCTCCAATGAACAGTAATGAGATGAAGGTGGCCAATCCAAACAAGAAGATAACAAGGCCTATTTTTTTTATTGCTTTCATAGATACTTTATGCTTTGCTAAAAATTCTTTTCCAGCTTTTTTTCTTTGGAGCTATAATTGTTCCAAATTCGTTATTGAACTTTGCTATGATTTCTTGTTCATATTGTGCATAGAATTCGGGGTCAAAATTGGCATCTTTTAAATATTCCATTATATGGTATACATTTTTTTCTTCTGTAAGCCATTGGTCAAAAATGTTGTGTCTCATTCTAATTCCAAAAGTGTTGATGCCCAAGAATTGTTTGGTTTCTTTGTGGTATGCTACTGTAATGCATATTTTTTCTTTGGGATGTCTCCAATGAAAATGCCCTTCATATTCTTTCTTTCCTTTTTCACTAAAGACCCATCCGTAGGTTTGGTATTCTATATCCAAAAACTTTGCGGAGTTGAACCAATGCCCTGGTTTATATTGTATTTTATTGTCACAAATGGTTTGCGCCACGGTTTCACCCATCATGCGCCCTGTGTACCAAACGGCTTCTATAGGCCTTCGGTTGCCAATAGATTCATGTTGTTCTGCACAATCACCTATGGCATAAATATCTTTAATGTTGGTCTCCAAATACCTGTTCACCTTAACGCCCCTGCCCAATTCAATTCCAGATTCTTTTAGGAAGTTGATGTTGGGAGAGACTCCAGCAGTAAGTCCAACTATATCACAAGCTATGGTGTCTCCTGTATCGGTAACAACAGCTTTGGCTTTTCCATTTTCGTCGGATAAAATTTCTACCAGATTGGTTTTCAACCTTAAATTAATATGATGTTCTAGAATATGCTCGTTGATCATTTGGGATTCGCCTTTTGGAAGAACACCATCCCAAAAGCTATTTTCGCGCACCAAAAAAGTAACAGGAATATTTCTGCTTCGTAGCATTTCGGCCATTTCAATGCCAATGAGTCCACCACCTACAATTACAGCTCTTTTGCAAATGTCTTTATTGGGAGCGTTGGTTTCCATTGCGTCCAAATCTTGTTTAGAGTATAAGCCCTGTACTCCATCTAGATCTTGGCCTGGCCATCCAAATTTATTGGGTTTGGAACCTGTTGCAATAATTAGCTTATCGTAAGCAACTTCTTTTTTATTATCTAAAAGAAGTTTTTTTTCTGTATGATTTATTTTGGAAACATACCCTTTGACCAAATCTATTCTGTTCTTTTTCCAAAACCAATTTTCGTAGGGTTGGGTATGTTCAAACTTCATATGTCCCATATACACATACATAAGTGCAGTGCGGGAAAAGAAATAATCTGTTTCTGCTGAAATTATGGTAATGCTTTTATCTGATAGTTTTCTAATATGCCTAGCGGCTGTCACGCCCGCAATTCCATTGCCAATAATAACTACTTTTTCCATTGATTTCATTTGCTATAACAATATGTCGATTTTAAAGATAAGAACTTAATTAAGCACTATAATTTAGAACAGTTTTAAATACTTTACATCTGTATTATGCCATAATAAAAAGGCGTTTAACATAGACTTAAGATTCATTTTTTTTCAAGCACATGCAGAATTATACTATATTAGAAGTTATAATCTCTTTATAAATGAAAAAAATACTGCTTCTTTTTGTTTGTTTATCACAGTTGTGCTGCGTAAAACAAGTCGAAGAAAAAATCAATGGCGTGAGTTTTGTATCCTCAAGGGAAGAAGCCACACAAGAGAGCATAGATGCGGTATTAAGCGTAAATGCAAATTATGCGGCAATTATGCCGTTTGGTTTTATTAGAGAAATTAATTCACCTGAAGTATTATTTGATACGGAAAGGCAATGGTATGGTGAGAAAAGGGAAGGAGCCAAACAATATATAGAAATGCTTCACAAAAATGGAGTCAATGTAATGTTGAAACCTCAGTTGTGGATTTGGAGAGGAGAATTTACTGGTGGATTAAAAATGGATTCTGAAGAACATTGGAAAATATTGGAGGATTCTTACGAGAAATTTATATTGCATTATGCTGAATTGGCAGAAGAAAGCCAAGCCTTTGTTTTCTGTATAGGTACGGAATTAGAACAGTTTGTTAAAAACAGGCCAGAGTTTTGGAAAGAGCTGATTGTTAAAATAAAAAAGGTTTACCAAGGAAAACTTACATATGCCGCCAATTGGGATGAGTATAAAAGAACTCCCTTTTGGGAAGATTTGGACTATATAGGGATAGATGCCTATTTTCCATTATCAAAGGAGCAGGTGCCCACTGTTGAGCAGTTTAGGGAAGGGTGGCAAAAACACAAAGAAAAAATAGCATCTCTTTCCAAATTAAAGGACAGACCCATTCTATTTACGGAATATGGATATAGAAGTATGGATTATACAGGAATGAAACCGTGGTTGGTGGACAGAGATGAAACAGCTGTAAATTTAGAGGCACAGGCTAATGCCACAGAGGCCATTATTGAGGAATTTTGGAATGAAGATTGGTTTGCGGGGGGCTATGTATGGAAATGGTTTATACAACATAAAAAAGTGGGAGGTCCAGAAGACAATAGGTTTACCCCTCAAAACAAACCAGCTGAAGAAGTAATAAGAACAATGTATGCCAAATTTTAAAATTATCTTATTTTTTTGTAGTACAGTATTTGCAAAGGGGTTATATTTTTGATGATATTTGTAAAAAAAATCAGTTAGTGGTGTTTGTGAATAAGAATCTTCTTTTTTGGTATTACTTTCGTTAGGGTCTTTGTATGCGCAAGACTCTTTGTCAACAGTTGTGGCAGAAAAGGGGGATGGGATATATTCTATACTTAGAAAGCAAGGTGTTGATCCCACAAAATATTATGGAGATTTTATTGCGTTAAATGAAACAAATATTAAATCTGGAAGCCAACTGGTAGCAGGAAGAACATATATTATTCCATATGCACCAGATTCAGTTAAAGAATTGGGAACAGAGATAGATTTAGACAAGGGTACCGAATACCCCATTTTTGGCAAAAAACTTTCTTTAGTAATTCCAAAAAGCAAAAGGTTGGAAGGTACTGTATATTACCTAATCTCTGGTCATGGTGGGCCTGATCCAGGAGCTGTAGAAACCATGAAAGGAAAAACTATAGCAGAAGATGAATATGCTTATGATGTAACCTTAAGGTTGGCAAAAGAATTACTCTCCCATGGAGCAGGTTTATGTGATTGTTAGGGATGAAAATGATGGAATAAGGGAAGATGAGGTATTGGAAATAGATAGGGACGAGGTTGTTTATCCGAATCAAAAAATACCGTTGGGACAGTTGGCCAGATTGGAACAACGTGTGGAAATAGTCAATAAATTATACTTAAAAAATGCAGGAAAATACCAAAGGCTAATAGTCACGCATGTAGATAGCCGTAGTAAAGGGCAGAATATAGACGTCTTCTTTTATTACCATGAGAAGAGTAAAAATGGTAGGGGGTTGACCGAAAGTATACATAAGACATTTCAGAAAAAATATAAAAAGTACCAGCCAAATAGACAGTATACAGGAACTTTTTCTGATAGAAGTAATTTATTTTTGGTTAAAAATACATTACCGGCAATGGCTTATATAGAAATAGGAAATATCCGAAACCAAAAAGACCAAAGACGAATATTAAACCCTGATAATAGGCAAGCATTGGCCAATTGGATTTCTCAAGGTATACTTTTGGACAGGAAGAACAATCCATCAAAACCTAATACGGGATTACTTACGAACACCAAATTTGATGGGGACAAATAATTTATATTTATTGAAAATCTACTCTAAAATATGTTTTTCATAGTAGCTGCAAAGCTCTTTTGGACTAGCTCCAAAGAGGTTTTTTAAATGAATAACTCCAAAGTGATATTGTAATCGTAATGTTCCATTTTGTTGGTATTTTCTGGCTGAGGTAACTACTTTTTGTGAGAGCACAGTGAAATTTGTGGTCTGGTACAACCTGCCTATAAATTCACTATCTTCATAAATAAGATACTCTTCATTGAAGCCTTTCAATTGTTCAAAAACAGATTTTTTAACGTAAAGGGATTGGTCACCTCCTCTACAGGCTTTGTGATTTATTTTGGTAAGTGAAGCAAAGAGTTTTAGGATTAAATTATTGGTATCAAACCGCATTCTAAAGCAGCCAGAATCATGTTTTTCTTCAATAGCTTTTATAATATATTCATCAAAGTTTTTTGGTGGTAATGTATCTGCATGTAAAAAATATAGAATATTGCCTTTGGCAAGTTTGGCTCCAAAATTCATTTGTTTTGGCCTTCCTTTTTTAGAACTTAGGACGGTAACTCCTTGTTTCTTTGCAATTTCAAAAGTGTTATCAGTACTGCCACCATCAATGACCAATATTTCTTCAATATTAGAGTTGGAACTATTACTTCTAAGATGAGAAATTAAACATCCAATAGTTGCCTCTTCATTGAGAACAGGGATAATAATACTGATGGGTTGGCTATTTTTTTTCATTGAGGGTCCAGTTATACTCTAAATACTCAATTTTTATTTTATGGGATATGTTTTTGCTAGAGTGCTTATTAATATAGCCAATTAAGGAGCTATTTTGGGTAAAGTCCTTATTGTACCATTTAAAAATTTCGGACAATTCCACTTTGTTTTTTTCAATACGATTTCTTTTGGGGTCATTTAAAAAATCTAGAGTAACTTTCTGTAATTGACTTTCCATTTTTGCTGAAGTATAGGCTTCGTTGCGCAATTTTGGGCATGAAAATGAGGCGCAATTAATGGCAAAGTGCATGCGGGGCTCATCCATTTTTCTAAGTATTTTATATTCAATACCTCCCAAAGACCATTCTTTACCTTTTATCATCACCCTTTTTTTAAGCCAAGGATTCTTAATGTCTTTTATGCTTTTTATAGGGTAATTATCTAAAATGAGTTTTATAGTGGCCGCGTTATAAATATTGATGTAATAAGCCAGTTTTTCATTTTTGTTCCAGTTATTGGAAGGACTGTGTATAGAGAGATCTTCTAAATATGCATTAAGGGCACCAATATCACTCTTAAAATTTTTGTAGTCTACATTGCCTTCAAGATCCACATATTTTTTAAGTAGCACATTCCATTGTTCATGGGTGGATTTTTCAATATCTATTCCTGTTTCAGGTAATGTCTCTTCTTTATTTCCAAAAGAAAATGAAAGTATGCCCATAACTAAGAGAATATATTTTTTTATATACATATTACATTGTTTTAAAAAATGGTTTGAAGTAATTTAAATAGAATTGCACTTGCCAATGCGGCTATAGGGAGCGTTAGCAACCAAGATAATAAAATTTTGGAAATCATTTTAGGGTTAGATTTTTTAGTAACAGTGCCAATTCCAAATATAGCCCCTACTGAAACATGTGTTGTAGATACTGGCAATCCATGAAAACTTGCAGTAGTCACCAATAAACCTGTAATTAAGTTAGCGGTAAAACCTTGCCCATGATTCATTGGAGTAATTTTTTTGCTCATTGTTATACCTACTTTTTTGGCGTTTGCCAACCCACCTATGGCCATGATTACCGCAACGCTGATCATGCTCCATTTTATATCGATTGTATTTAATATGATTAACAGCCCCACAATTTTTGGTGTATCATTTAAGCCTCTGGCAAAACTAACCACTCCTGCGCTTAGGTAATGCAGGTTGTCCAGTATTTTTTGTGCACTTAATCCAAACAATGACCCAGTATATACAGTGATCTCATGTTGTTGTACTAAATTGTTTGCACCAGAAGCTAATGGGCTGCCCATCTGTAAAGCCATTACTTTCATCTTTTTCTTTTCAGGTATGTTTATGCAGGATTCTTTTGTTACCCCTAGTTTTTTTCTAACAGATCTAAAAAAAAGGTAAGCTAAATAACTTGCCACGGCTGCCATTAACGGACTTACAATCAAAGGCATTAAAAAAGTACTTCCTAGCTTTTCAAAATTAAAATTGCTACCAACAGCCATAACGCCAGCTCCAAATAATGCGCCGACCAAACTATGGGTGGTTGATATTGGCAAACCTACTTTAGTGGCAATAAACACAGTTATAGCAGCACCTAGAGCAATAGAGATTGCGAAAATGGGCATTGTAATAAGTTCATCTGGCACCAACCCTTTTCCTGAAAAATTTTTCACCAAGGCGTCGGCTAGAAAAATAGCGGCTATTGACCCAGAAAAGGTGGTTACTGTTGCCCAGGTAATTGCCTTTTTATAATTGGTTGTACCACTCCCAAACAATGTGGCAACACCTTTAAAATTATCATTGGCTCCATTGCTATAAGCTAAAAAGCATGTGGTGACAAATAAAAGAATAAGTAGAATGCTCAATTTTTTGTTTTGAAGAAGTTCACTTATTCGACGTATAAGAACTAAAAGCCTTACAGGAATGCTTTAATTTTTAAAATGATGTTTCTATTTAACAGCAACCTCCGCCATTATAGTGCCATGTGCTTTCACTAATATGTATTTGGTCATTGAATTTTGCCATGGCAGCAGCAGTTTTATCACAAATTGCTATGGGTTGGTTTTGAACCAATACATGGCCTTTCTTGTCATCAATAAATTCTTCATTACCATAATAAATAGCTGTTTTTCCAGTAAAGATACATGGGCCATCTTCTGGCATTGGGTCTTTTATCGCAGCTATTTCAATAGACTCAATATAGACCAATTCATCTGTAGGGTAGTGGTTGGGAGACAAAACCCTATAGGATTTTCTGGCTCTTATTTCTATAGTTCCAAAACCGGCATCAGTCAATACTTTTATATATTCTTTTATAGGAATGCTTCCACTTAGGCACAGTGCCCGTAAACGGTCATCATTTCTAAGATCATCGTTCATAGGCTGTTCACAGGTGGGATCGCTCATTACCAACCGTCCATGTGGTTTTAACACTCGGTACATTTCTGCAACTGCCTTTTTTAAATCATCCATTTTAAAAATATTGAAAAGACAGTTCTGTGCGGCAACATCTATACTTTCATTTTCTATAGGCAGGTTTAAAGCATCTCCTTTTACCAAGTTTACAAAGTCGCTTTTAAACCAATCATTTTCTTCTTCTGCCACTTTAAAGTTTTTTCTTGACGCTTCTAACATCTCATCAACAGTATCCACGCCTGTAACCCCGCCTTTTTGCCTGGAGAAGTAGGAGAATTGCAATAGTTCCATGCCACCACCAACACCAACGTACAATACTTTGGGGTTGTTCACTAAATCTTGTGCAGATACGGTACTGCCACAGCCATAATTCATTTCCTGCATTATTTTTGGAATGGAAAGCCCTGGGAATTGCCATATGGGATTTGTGGTGCAGCAAAGACCAACATCTGGTGTAAGGGCAGCTTCTTTGTATAAATCTGTAGTGGCATCTAAATAACTCATATAACTTTTATTAATTCTTTAAATAGTTTAATCATTTTTGGTTCTGTTTTCGATGCGATTTCTATAATCTCATGAATATTAACTTCTTGCAGATTGTCTGGGTTACATTCATCTGTTAAAACAGAAACGGCTATAATGGGTAGTCGTAAATGATTGGCAACTATTACTTCTGGTACGGTACTCATTCCTACGGCATCGGCTCCAATTATTTTTAGCATACGGTATTCTGCTTTGGTTTCCAATTGGGGGCCAATAACGGAAGCGTATACTCCAGATTTTAAAACGATGTTTTCTTTTTTGGCAATCTCCTTTATTTTTTTGCACATTTCCACATCATAGGGCTCGCTCATATCTACAAAGCGATCACCAAATTCCGATACATTTTTAAAAGTCAATGGGGATCCGCCTTGAAGGTTGATGTGGTCTTCAATAAGCATCATATCCCCTTTTTTGTAGGCTAGATTAATAGCTCCTGCAGCATTGGAAATAAAGAGTTTTTGTATGCCTAGTTGATGCATTACCCTAATGGGATATGTAACATCCATATGGTCATATCCTTCATATAAATGAAAACGCCCTTCCATGACCACTACTTTTTTTCCTTGCAGTGTTCCGAAAATTAATTTTCCTGAGTGAAATTCCACAGTTGCAATTGCGAAAGAAGGAATATTATGATAATGTGCCGTTATTGGGTTTTCAATCTCATCTACCAATTTACCCAGTCCGGTTCCAAGAACAATACCTATTTCAGGAGCGTCAAAACCTTTGTTTTTTAGGTAATCTACTGATTCTTGTAGTTGTTTACTTGTCATATTTTAATATTTTTTAAAAAAGGTTGAAACACTTCTAAATCCTTAATGTCTTCATAGAGGTCTATATCATTCTTAATGTCCAGTGTTTTAACGTTTTCATTTTTTAAATCGTTCATGGTATCTTGCAAGACAGTTTCTTTGCCCCATTCTTTGTTTTTAAACAGGTGTGGAGTGCTAATGGTCATTCCCAACAAATAATACCCACCATCTTCGGCAGGACCCACTACATAATCATGTGTATCCAGTTGCTGAAAAGCATTATTCATCTCAGCTGTACAAAGGTCGTACATATCGCTTCCAATAACTATGATTTTATTGTATCCAGCGTTAAAGCCAGTTTTAAAAGCATTAAACATGCGTTCCCCTAAATCTGAACCTTGTTGTAATTTTTTATCAAAGACGGTATTGCTCCAGATATCATTTCTCCATATTGTTTCAGAATAATATACCTCTTTTTGTGCTTTTACATTTTTGGTAAAGTTTACCGTATGCTGCAATAGAAACTTATAGATTTCCAGAGCACTTTCATCACCCACAGTTGCTGCCAATCTTGTTTTACATTTGCCAAGTTCTGGGTTTCGGGTAAAAATCAACAGTAAATTCTGTTCTTTTTTATTCATGTGTTAGTATACCTTAACGGCATTTGTCAATAATTCACCCCATTGCTTACTATAAACATGGACTTTCTGTGTTTCAATACCGGCTGTATCCACAACAATATTGCCTTTTTCTTTCCAGTCAAAAATACCTCCATATAAATTATGGACATTGGTAAAACCTGCTTTTAATAATTTTTCACCGATATCTTCTGAACGTACCCCTACAGAGCAATACACTACAATAGGCATGTTTTTATTTTCTATGTTTTTTGAAACCTTATTGACATCAAATTTTTTATATCCTACCCAGAGCGCATCTTTTAAATGGCTCACACTATACTCTTCTTTTTTTCTGGTATCCAGTATGGTGAAATTGAAATTTTTCTGCAATTCACTGACCGTAATATATGGGACGGTTTCTTTATTGTGTTTCTTTAAAGTTTCTTCAATAGTGGTTTGGCAAGAGACATTGTATAGGCCACTTACAATCAAAAGAAATGTTATGAATAAATTTTTGTTCATTAGTACAAATTCTAATCAAAGATAGCATTTTGGGGAAGTATTTTAAATTCCAGAAACTTTAATTAAATAGAGTAAGTATGATAGAATTTGTCTTCAAAAAAGTTAACAACTTTAAAAATAATGTTAGTATTATTATTACTACTATT
>CAYNLI010000070.1:0-15669 GCA_964398035.1 uncultured Flavobacteriaceae bacterium
CTATCTTTTTTGTTGTATAAAAATCAAATATTATTAATCGAACTCAGGTTTTTAAGTTTAAGTTTATATAGAATAGATTTTCCTTCATTGAGTGGAGAAAAATAGCCAGACCATTCTTTTCCAGAATCTATATAATCAATAAAGTCATATGGTTTCCCTTCCAATATGACATTGATATTATGTTTTTTCTGTAAAACTGTTTGCTTTTGGTTCTTGTCCAAGAGCTCAAAGTAATCCCTATAGACATTATAGCGTATTAATGACTCAACTCCGTTTTTTTTATCAAAAAGAATTTTATAGGTTTTGTTTAAATAAGGAGTGCCTTTAACAACATATTCTATGTCATTTTTTGAATCAAATGCCTCATGGCTCTGTAATGAATAGCTAACTTTAATTACATCATCGGTAGATTGTCCAAACATAGTTAAAGTCGCCAAAAAGAATAATAGCGCTATATTGTTTCATAACAAAAAAGCTAAGGAATATTTTTTATAAAATGCTGATTTTTATTGTTATATAACAAAAACTATGCTTTGGTGTGTACATCTCTTTGCGGAAATGGAATTTCAATATTAGCATCATCAAATTTATATTTTAATTCTTCTAGCACATGAAAATGAGCAGCCCAGAATACATCATTGTTTGCCCAAAACCGTAAGGTTAAATTCACGGAACTATCCGCCAATTCTCCTACATAAACTTCTGGTGCGGGCTCAGTTAAAATATTTTCATTGTCACTGCAAATTTTTAGAAGGATATTTTTAGCGGTTTTAATATTGGAACTATATCCTATGCCTACATCTATTTTATCTCTTCTAGTGTTTTCAACGTCATAATTAATAATGCTATTATTGGATAGTTGTCCATTGGGAATAATAGCCACTTGGTTGCCAAAAGTATTGAGTTTTGTAGTGAATATGGATATTTCTTTTACAACCCCATCCACTCCTTGGGCAGATATAAAATCACCTACTTTAAAAGGTTTAAAAAGAAGGATGAGAACACCACCAGCAAAATTTGCCAAAGAGCCTTGTAGTGCCAAACCTATGGCTAAACCAGCTGCGCCCACCAATGCGACTAAAGATGAAGACTTCACGCCCAACTGTGTGATAACCAGCACAAAAAGCAACACTTTTAACGTAATCTTAATAAAGCTTTGCGCAAAACTTTCTAGGGTTTCATCATAATCTTTCATCTGAAAGAGTTTATGAACCATGCGGTTTAAAAACTTGATGACCCAAAGCCCGATAACAAGAATTAAAATTGACAAAATTAAATTTGGAACAAAACTCCATACCCAATTCATTATCCTTTCAATATGTTCTTCGTAGTCAGTTAATTTTTCCATTTATATCAGAGATTGTTTTGCAAACATAAAAAAAGCGCCCAAAAAAGAGCGCTAAATTTAATCTTAAGTTTAATTGTTTATTTTACTTCAAAGGTAATCTTAACGTTTACCCTAAAATCAGTTATCTCTCCATCGTCAACACTTGCACTTTGATCTTGAACATAAACAGATTTAATATGTTTTACAGATTTTGATGCATGTGCAACTGCTTTTCTTGTAGCATCTTCCCAACTTTTTTCGGAATTTGCCAATACTTCTATTACTTTTAAAACTGCCATAATTAGTATTTTTTAATTTTCTTCAAGTTACAAAATAAAAATAAAAACAACTGTTGTATAGGCTTTAAAATCACCCATTTATAGCAACAACTTCTTTTATTTTATCACCCATCATGTTTTTAAGCATATTCTCTATGCCATTCTTTAATGTAAAGGTAGAAGATGGGCAACCGCTACAAGCACCTTGCAATATTACTTTTACAGTTTTACTTTCTTTTTCATAGGAATCAAACATAATATTGCCGCCATCACTTGCTACGGCAGGTTTTATATATTCTTCTAAAATGTCTATAATTTCTTTAGAAATGTCATCTAAATTATCAGTAATTACTGTGTTGCCATCTGAATTGTTTTTTGCTAGAATCAAGCTGCCAACAGAAACAACTTCCTTTCCTTCAGCTAAAAAATCACGAATTAATTCTCTGAGCTCAAAAGTGATTTCATTCCAATCAGAAACATCATACTTACTTATAGATACATAGTTTTCATCTAAAAAAACTTCTTTTACAAAGGGCAACAGAAAAAGTTGTTTGGCCAAATCTGAATTTTTGGCCTCATCTATATTTTTATATTCAAAAGTAGAAGAAACAATTCGCTTATTAGCCACAAACTTCATTACAGCGGGGTTGGGTGTAACTTCTGCATAAACAGTAATAGCGACTTTTTTGGGTGCTTCACTTTCCAGTACCACTGGATTTTCAGAATTTAAATACTCCACTAATTGTTGCGCTACTTCATCTTTAACATCATTCCACTCAACAATGTCATAACGTTCCAATGCTATAAAATTCCCAGAAATGTAAACAGTTTTGATAAAAGGAAGGTGAAATAATTGTTGTGCTAAAGGGGCGTTTTTAGCTTCATCTATATTTTTATATTCGTAATTGGTGTTTTTAGTTAATAGCTGATTGGTGTCAAATTTTAATATTGCAGGGTTATTGGTTTCCACTACAGTGATTGTATATTCTTTCATCAACGAAATTTTTAACAAAAATACAACCATTTTACAAGTTAAACCAGACATAATAATGTTGACTATAGACCGTTATACTATATATTTGAATAGTATAGCAACCATACCCCAATTCTAAATGAAACAGTTTTTATTCATTTTATTTTCTTTTTTGGCCTTTTCATCAAGTAGTGCTCAAGAAGGAATACCAGTATATTTTGATTATTTATCCGACAACTATTATTTAGTGCATCCATCCATGGCTGGTGTTGGTGAAGGTGGAAAAATAAGGCTAACAGCCAGAAAACAATGGTTCAGTGTTGATGAAGCACCAAGCTTGCAGACATTGAACATGCATTATAGAGTTGGTGAGAGTAGTGGTGTTGGAGGGATTATATTTAATGATGCCAATGGGTACCATTCCCAAACGGGGTTAAAATTGACCTATGCGCACCATTTAAGGTTTTCCCGGGATGTAAGAAATTTAAACCAATTGTCCTTTGGGTTAAGCACTACAATATTGTTGAGTAGTTTGGACGAAACAGAATTTAGATCTGTAGTTCCCGATCCTGCAATAACAGGCATAAAAAACACAGCGTCTTATTATAATATTGATTTGGGCATGTCCTATAATTTTATGGAGTTTTATGCACATGCAACCATCCAAAACGTTTTAGGTACGGAAAGAAGTTTATATCGCAGAGGTAGGTTAGATCCAGATAATGTGCTGGTTATGGATAGGCTTAGACGTTATTTATTATCAGTAGGATATGTTTTTGGAAAAGGGGATTGGCAAATAGAGCCTTCCATATTATTTCAAATGTCTGATTTTAGTAAAAAAGAAGCAGAAGAACTAGGTGCAACAAATTTTTCCCAAGAGAAAATAATTGATGTCAATGCAAAAGTATATAGGGATGTATCTTTTGGAAAAGTATGGGCAGGACTTTCTTATCGTAGAAGTTTTGATGGTGCCCAGTTCCAAACTACTACTGATTTTGGGGCACAACGTTTGCAATTGTTTACACCTATAATTGGGGTTAATTATAATAAATTTATGTTCTCCTATAACTATTCATATCAATCAGGGGATATTCGTTTGGACAATGGAGGTTTTCACCAAATAACCTTAGGGTATGATTTTGGACAGGTGACAGCGGATAGGTATGATTGTAACTGTCCTGCGGTTAATTATTAGTGAAATCCAATTTTGACAAATATATCATGAAGTCAAAATAGATGATTGAACTAATCCCGTTGTATAATGGGGTGAAATTTAAAAATGGGCTTGCCAAAAATTTGACAAACCCATTCAACATCCAACCTACAACAATTTGTTAATCCCAAGAATAATTCTTTTTTTCTGCCTGTTTTTTAATAGCATTTAACATGGCGTTTTCTAATTCACCTGTTGCGTTTTCTTTTTGATTTTTGGTGATATATGCATCACGTTTTGAATTTAATTCCTGAATCTCTTTCTGAATTTTTGTACGCTCCGTTTTTTTATTTTTAATATATCTATCTATTTCAGCATTGGATTTTTCTTTAAGCTCAGATGGCAATTGTTTTTTTTCTATGACAGAAATATCAAAATCTTTGTCATCAGAAGCATCAACTAGATCCCAAGAAGAGTTTTTATACATTCTAGAACTTTTACTAACTGCTCTTTTAATAATTACTACTTCTTCCAGTTCTTGAGCATTGGAATCTTGTTCCGCTTGCATCGCCATTTTAGATGCCCCCATGGCTCCATAAGAAATATAGGTTCCATTCAATCTTCCGTTTAGTTTTATAATAATATCATCATAAGGGGTGTCAATATGCACTACTCGTTTGTTATGGTCTATGGCAATATATTCGCCACCTGTTAAAATAGCACCGTTTTTCCAATCGGTATTAATACCTTGTTCGTAGTTGCCACAGAAAATAGTATTCACTATAATATCTTTTTCTTTGGCATCGGTTACAGCATCTTTATAGTTTAGTTTTCCTTGTGTAAAGGGTTCATTTCCTGCAATGAAAATCATTTTTAAGTTGTCAGGGTTTTTGCCCCATTCCAATTGATTTAAGGAAGTCTGTATCACTTCTCCGCAGTATTCCTCTCCTCCATTGGTGGTCAGTGAAAAAAGTTTTTCAGAAATCTCATCTAGGTCACTACTGAAGTTTAGTACTTGTTGTATATACCCTTCTTTAGAAGAGAGATAGTCATTCCCATATTGGTATAGGGCAATCTGTAGCGTAGGCCTATCACCATTTCCGCATTTTGCATGGGTAAACTTATTTACAATGTCCCATAACTGTGCTTTTGCTTGGTTAATGAGTCCGTCCATACTATTACTGGTATCCAATAACAAGGCAATTTTCACCACGTTATTAGCTGGTTTTTCATCTGGCACAATAGCTTGTGCCACAATGGGATTTTGCATTCCCTTTTTTGCCTTCAATTCACATCCGTATACTGAGCTTAAAGACAGGCAAATTAAACTGATTCCAAGTATGTTTTTTAGCTTTTTCATTTTTAATTGATTTAAAATATTAATGATTACGGGGTAAAAGTATTTCCAAAGTATTTCTAAAAAAACAAGGAATGAGGGAATGACCCATTTGAATGAGTAAAAACACCTTTTGGTTGTTTAAAGCAAGTAAAAGAGTTGTTTTAGGTCTATTTTTTGCTGCTTTCTTCATTTTTTAATACGGTTTAAAACACCTAAGTTTATCCTATCAAATTTTAATGAATGCATAAAGCAACATACATATTTGTATTGTTTTTATTGACTTTTTCTACAGTTGTCTCTCAAGAGTTTCAAAACAAAAACACGTTTGAAATTAATGGCTCTGTAAAAGGGAAAGAAAGATTGACCCCTATCTCTGGGGTAGAGGTAACATCCAGTTCAGGCAGTTTTACAACAACTGATGGGTTGGGGGAATTTAGAATAAAAGCTTCCGTTGGGGATGAGCTGATTATTAGAAGTCCTGAGCTGGAAACAGTTTATTATACCATTAAAAATGATGAAGATGTAGATGTATTGGTAGAAGATTACGAAAATACAGGAGGGTTGTCTAATAAAAAATCACTCAGGAGAAAAGCTATATCCCATCAATCGTATTTAGATTCCGCCAATTTTTACAAAAAAAACAATATTGGAAAAAGTATAGACTTTATTACCCAGTCTATCGCTTCATTAGGAAAAAGGGCAAACAAAAAACAATTGGCAGAAGCACTTACTGCCTTGGGAGAAGTATATCAATACCACAATCAATATGATTTAGCGATATCAAGTTATGAGGATGCGTTGGATGAGCAAAAAACAGTGAGAACAGCATTGTTATTGGGAAATGTGTATGTGTTGAATGGAGCGAACAAAGATGCAGAGACAATTTTACTTCCTCTAATTGATGTAAAAGTTACCGTCCCCTTTCAAAGAGTACAACTTTTTGAAGGGTTAGGAGATGCATATAAAAATCTTGGACTGGTAAACAAAGCGGTAGCTTATTATAATGAAGGGCTTACGATTGCCAAAAAGAATCAGATTGTGCCCAAGGTAACCGATTTAAATTCTAAGATTGCAGATGCCTATGCAGAGGATAATCGTTTAGTGGAAGCAGAAGGTTTTTATAGTCAATCTTTAGATTTGGCAAAAAAAGAAGCACCACAACGTTCCGTTAGAGAAAAAGATAAGGTGGCTGATTTTTTTAATACAAGAAATCAATATGATGATGAAATAGAACTTCGTAAAGAAAGTCTGGAAGAATTAAAGTTACTTCCAGAGCCAAAAGCTAAAATCCAAAGTGGTTTTATGAACTCGGACTCTATTACCGTGCAGCGCATCAATTATAAAATTGCCAACGCATATATTTCTCAAAATAAGTATGAAGAAGCAATTCCTTTTTTAAAGCAAAGTATTGAAGAAGCGGATAAAGGGGATGATTTAATTGTGCAAAAAGATGCAACAAGAAAACTATCAGAAGTATATAAGGAAACGGGAGATTATACTAAAGCTTTGGAAACATATCAAAAATATGTAACTGTTGTAGATACCTTGTATGTGCGCAAAGAACAAGAGATATCACGTGCAGTACGCTTTAATAGGGAAATAGCTTCCAGACAGAGTAGAATAACAGGCTTAGAACAAGAAAGAGAACTTTCCCAGAGTAAGTATGATTTGGCCTTGACTTCACAAGAATTGACTAGAGAAAGTAATAAAAGGCAACAATGGATTATTTATTCGTTGCTTTTAGGCTTGCTTTTATTGGGAACGTCCACTTTCTTTTTTTATAGGAGTAATAAACAACAGAAACTGGCAAATAATCTTTTGGCATTAAAATCATTGCGTTCACAAATGAATCCACATTTTATTTTTAACGCATTGAATTCTGTAAATAACTATATAGCAAAGAGTGATGAACGTAGTGCCAATAGATATTTAAGTGATTTTTCTACATTGATGCGCTCTGTTCTGGAAAATTCTGAGGAAGATTTTATTCCGCTTTCCAAAGAATTGGACCTGTTGGGGCTTTATGTAAAGTTGGAGCATTCCCGTTTTCCAGATAAGTTTGATTATGAAATTAAGTTAGATGAAACTATAGATGTGGATGCCTTTCAAATTCCCCCTATGTTGTTGCAGCCCTACATAGAAAATGCTATTTGGCATGGTTTACGATATAAGGAAGAAAAGGGTTTTTTGAATATTGGGTTGCTCCAAAAAAGTAATGAGACCATTGAAATAACAATTACTGACAATGGTATTGGGAGAAAGAAGTCTTCACAGTTAAAAACAGCTCATCAAAGGAAGCAAAAATCCAAGGGCATGGGAAACATTAAAAAACGAATTGACATTCTAAATGAAATGTACAAGAATAAGGTAAATGTTTCAATTTCAGATTTAAATGATGAAGAGGGAACTAAGGTAATACTGACTTTAAAAAAGAATTAAAAAATTGATTGTCCACAGAAAGAAGATGAAGTGGAAATATAAAAAACAGACTGGTGAAGTTAAATGTAATCATAGTAGAAGACGAGGCGAACAGTAGGGAAATCCTAACAAATTATCTAGCAAAATACTGCAAGAATGTCAATTTGTTGGGAGAAGCAGCAACCATAAAAGATGGAGTGAAACTTATAGAAGAAAGTCAACCAGATTTAGTGTTTTTAGATGTTGAAATGCCTTTTGGAAATGCTTTTGATCTATTGGACAAATTGCCCAATAGAACTTTTGAAACTGTTTTTGTAACAGCATACAATCAATATGCCATGGATGCTTTGAACAATCACGCAGCATATTATTTAATGAAACCTATCAATATCGATGAACTGATAAAAGCTGTGGAGCATGTTTCTCATACCAAGGAAAGAGAAAACGCTTTAGAAGGCCAAATTCTAAAGCCAAAACTGAATAAAGTTGATGGTAAGATTACGTTGCCGCAACAAGATGGTTTTCAGGTGTTGAATGTTTCAGACATATTATACTGTAAAGCTGATGATAATTATACTGAAATATACTTAGAGAACAAAAAGATATTGGTGAGCAAAACCTTGAAATATTTTGAGGAAGCCTTGTCTGAATTTTCATTTTCCCGCATTCATAAATCTTATTTGGTCAATGTAAATGAAATAATCAAATATAAAAAAGGAAAAGGTGGCAGTGTGGTCATCTCCAGTGGAAAAGAGTTAATGGTATCCGCTTCCAAAAAGAAAGAATTGCTATCGTATTTTCAGTAATTTTGCCAAAACCCAAATTCTATATGATTATCAAAACGATTAACGGAAAAACACCCAAAATAGGCAGCGACTGCTTTATAGCTGAAAATGCTGTTATTGTTGGAGAAGTGACCATGGGTGACCAATGTAGCGTATGGTTTAACGCCGTTTTACGGGGAGATGTACATTTCATTAAAATGGGCAATAAGGTAAATGTTCAAGACGGTGCAGTTGTACATTGTACCTATCAAAAATCACCAACAACTATAGGGAATAATGTCTCCATAGGTCATAATGCAATTGTGCACGGTTGCACTATTAAGGATAATGTCCTTATTGGTATGGGGAGCATTGTAATGGATGATTGCGTGGTGGAAAGCAATAGTATTATTGCTGCTGGTGCGGTGGTCACTAAAGGAACACATGTGCCATCAGGAGCTATTTTTGCAGGAATGCCAGCAAAGAAAATTAAAGATATCAGTCCAGAGTTGAGTTCAGGTGAAATAGACAGAATTGCAAATAATTATGTTAAGTACTCTAGCTGGTTTAAAGAAGAATAAACTTTATTGTCTTGTCTTGTAGAGTTGAGATATAAAAACCATTACATTAAATTGCTTGATAAAAGGATTTAAATAATCGTTATTTTTGCCATCTAAATAATAAAAGAATGAATGCATATATTTTTCCTGGACAAGGAGCACAATTTGTTGGAATGGGATTGGATTTGTATGAAAACCACTCATTGGCCCAAGAACTTTTTGAACAAGCTAATGATATCTTAGATTTTTCTATTACAGATATTATGTTTGAAGGAACTCCTGAAGATTTAAAGCAAACCAAAGTTACACAACCAGCCATATTTTTACATTCAGTAATATTGAGCAAGGTGATGGGGGAAAATTTTCAACCAGATATGGTTGCAGGACATTCTTTAGGTGAATTTTCAGCTTTGGTAGCCAATGGCACGTTGAATTTTGAAGATGGGTTAAGATTGGTTCATCAAAGAGCATTGGCCATGCAAAAGGCATGTGAGCTGCAACCAAGTACCATGGCAGTAGTGTTGGGGTTAGAAGATAAGGTTGTGGAAAAAATATGTAAAGAAACAGAAGGAATTGTAGTGCCGGCAAATTACAATTGCCCAGGACAATTAGTTATCTCTGGAGAGGTAGAAGCAATAAATAACGCTTGTGAAAGCTTAAAAGAGGCAGGTGCTCGTAGGGCTTTGGTCTTGCCCGTTGGTGGGGCGTTCCATTCTCCTTTAATGGAGCCAGCAAGAGAAGAATTGGCTGCGGCCATAGAGGGTACAAGCTTTAATGAACCGCAATGTCCTATTTATCAAAATGTGCCCACTACAGCAATAAGTGATTCTGGCATAATAAAGAAAAATCTTATTTCTCAATTAACGGCTCCAGTTAAATGGACACAAAGTGTTGAGCATATGATAGCAGATGGTGCAACATTGTTTACGGAGGTTGGTCCTGGTAAGGTGCTACAAGGATTGGTCAAAAAAATAGAGCGTTCTACCGAAACAAAATCTGCTGAAATTTCATAAAAAAGTAATCATGATATGGTCTTTTTACCATACAACAGATAATTATATATTTAATCTGTTTTATTAGTGTTGAGATTTATTTTTTATTAAAATCGGTTCCCGAATTTTACTGATTTATAGTCTATTATGGCTTGAATTTTGATAAATTCAAAAAGCAAATATGGAAATGATCAATACATATACTTCTTCAAATAAAAAGGCCACTAAATTTTTGAACATTTTTTTTCAACTAGCATTTCTTCTTTTTGGATATGTTGCTTTTGGACAAGGGTTTACAGCACCACCTTCTTCATTGAATACTTCTGAAACTGGCACTACTGACAGCTTCACTGTTGTTTTGGATTCACAGCCATTGACAGATGTTGTCATCGATGTGACCTCTGGTGATACAGGAGAGGGAACGGTAGATATAGTCAGCCCCATCTTTACTAATGCGAATTGGAATGTTGCCCAACTGGTGACGGTCACTGGAATAGACGATGCCTTAGTGGATGGCAATCAGACCTATGATATAACGTTGAGCATAAATGCTGTTTTGAGCGATGACGCCTTTGATGGCTTGGCAAACCAAACAGTTAGCGTCACGAACGCTGATAATGACAGTTGTCCATCAACGTCACCTACTTTGGATGTTGCTGCCATTACCAATTTTTGTGATACCATTAATCAAGATTTAGATGCGTACATTACTAATACTGCCCCAGCCAATTCAGAATTGCTATGGAGTACTAATAGTGATCCTCTTGTGTCAAGTAATCATCTAGTAGGTTCAATTGCTACTGCTGCGAATACTTACTATGGTTTTTTCTTTGATGCATTGAATAATTGTGCCAGTTCAACAATATCGGTGACATTAACTTTAAGCACTACTCCTTCTGCTGGAATTGCTACAAACATATCAGCATGTAGTTTTTCTGCTGATGGTATTAGTATAGTTGATTTAGATGATCAACTTGCGGGTGCTGATGTAGGTAGTTGGGTATTGACCATGTTTCCTATAGGAGCTTCGATAACTATAAATGCTAGTAATATTGTAAATTTTAATGCACAACCTGAAGGTGGTTATATATTTACCTATACTACTTCTGGTGCTACAGGATCTTGTGTTGATGTATCTTCAAGTTTAACTATAACTGTTATAGATTGTTCAGTCCCATGTGATGTTGGTGCCAATGCCCCAGTATTGGACGCATCAGTTTCAACCAATTTTTGTGATACAATAAGTCAAGATTTAAGCGAGTATACTAATTCTACGGCGCCAGCTGGGGATGTTACACTTATATGGAGTGCAAACCCTGACCCACTTGTTACTTTGGCGCATTTATCCAATACCGTGGTGAATGCCCCTGGAACCTATTATGGTTTTTTCTATGACAACACAAACGCTTGTGCCAGTCCTGTATTGGAAGTGGCATTGGTAATCAATATAACACCTACTGTTGATAGCACCACACCTGCTTCAATTTGTGGAACCGGCACACTTACCCTAGAAGCTACTGTTAGTACTGGTGGCACCTTAAATTGGTATGATAGTCCAACTGGGGGAACATTCTTGGGAACGGGGTCAACTTTTGTGACTCCAAGTATTTCAGTTACAACCAATTTTTATGTAGAAGCTACCGCCAATGGTTGTCCTTCTAATAGAGAAGCTGTAATAGCAACTGTAAACATACAACCTTCAGCAGGAACAACAACTAATATAGCGGCTTGTAATGTTAGTGGAAATGGAGGACCGACAACGATTGATTTGGACGACACCCTTTTAGGAGCTGATGTAGGCGCATGGGCTATTATTACTGATCCATCCGGAAGCTTGTTGATTGGAACTGATAATATAGTTGATTTTGATAACTTACCTGATGGCGACTATATATTTACATATACAACTACAGGAGCGATGGCGCCATGTGTCAATGAATCAGTAAATATCACTATATCTGTAAATAATTGTATAGTGGATACAGATAATGATGGCCTTACTGACGGTGAGGAAGCTACTTTGGGAACAGACCCAAACAATCCTGATACAGATAGTGATGGGATTGAAGATGGAGAAGAAGTTATGAGCGGTAGTGATCCATTGAATATTTGTGATCCAAATTTGACATCTGCTTGTAATCCTGCAGAGATAGATCTTGAGATTTTAAAAGAGGCGGACAACAATAATCCCTTAGTAGGATCTAATATTATTTTTACAATTATGGTTAATAACCTTACAATGGATAGGGTTATTGATATAGAAGTAAGTGAAGTTTTGGAAATTGAAAACTTTAGCTATGTTTCCCATATAGCTTCAACAGGAAGTTATGATGAAGCTACAGGTCTATGGGAAATTGGAGAACTGCTTGGAAATGAAAGTGCTACCTTGGAAATTACCGTAGAGATACTTAGAGAGGGCATACTTCAAAATGTGGCTACAATATTGGAATCATTTCCCAATGATTTTGACGAAACCAATAATGAAGTTGTTATTGCAATTCAAACAGCTTTTGTGCTACCTGATGGTTGTGGTGTTCTTTTCAATCAATTTTCTCCTAATGGTGATGGTACCAATGATTTATTGATAATTAATTGTATTGAATTATTTACAAATGTTACTTTGGAAATTTATGATAGGTACGGAAGCAATGTCTATAAAACAGAACAATATGATAATACGTGGGATGGAACGGGGAAAAATGGAGATTTGCCCAAAGGCACCTATTTTTACATACTGAATCTTGGTGATGATAATGAGGTTAAAAAAGGTTGGATTCAAATCATAAGATAGAGACTATGGCATATAAATTAGACATATCAAGGTTTGGATTCGTTTTTTTATCTATGTTGTTATTTGGAACAACACTATTTGTCTATGGACAAAAAGAACCACAGTATACACAGTACATGTACAATATAGGCAGTTTTAATCCTGCGTATGTAGGTGCCGTGGAAAAAGCAGAAATTTCTGCTTTGTACAGAACACAATGGATAGACATTCCCGGTGCGCCTAAAACAATACGTTTTGGAGCTAATATACCTTTGTCCAATGAAAAAAACGGTCTGGGTTTTAATGTAATCAGTGATCAATTGGGACCAACGACCCAAACGTTTATTGATGTGGCCTATTCTTTTCAGGTAAATGTTTCTGAGGAAACCAAGTTGTCTTTTGGGATTGATGCGGGAGGTTCCTTATTGGATGTGGATTATACCAAAGGAAATTTTCAAGACCCTAACGAGCCTTTGTTGACCAATACGGTATTTAATAAATTTTACCCAACAGTAGGTGCTGGACTATTTTTATACTCTGATGATTGGTATTTTGGTGCATCCATACCCAATTTTTTAACAGGAGTTATAAAAGATGAAGAAGTGATTCCCCTTGTTAATGACCAGGTTCAATTTAATTTTATTGGAGGTTATGTCTTTGAAATTTCTGATGTACTAAAATTTAAACCGGCTATTATGGCCCATTACTTAAAAGGGTTGCCAGTTAAATTAGACCTTTCAACTAATTTTTTGATTAGTGATGTGTTTACTCTGGGAGCATCTTATCGAATAGATAATGCAGTTAGTGGTTTGGCAGGATTCCAGATTTCCAGCACAATGTTTTTAGGATATTCGTATGATTATAATACCAATGGATTAGGTGAATATAATAGCGGTTCCCATGAAGTTATTTTAAAATTCTACATTGGTGGAAATACAAATAAAAATAAGAAAACAAAAACCAAAAATATAAAAGGAAAACCCAAGCAAATTGATTCACCTAGGTTTTTCTAAAAGAAATTATTATGTGGCTTAAAATAATAACATTGTTTTTTTTGGTAACAGTAAGCTTTTCCTTTGGTCAAGATAAAATGTCCAAAGCAGATGCTCTGTTTTTTGGATATGCTTATAGAGAGGCCATACTTGAGTATCAGAAAGAGCTTAGAGAGAAACCATTAAATAATCAACAATATCTTAATTTGGCTGATTCCTATTTAAAAATAGGAAATCATGAAAATGCTTCAAAAATGTATTTAGAGGTATTTAAAAAGGACAGCACCATGTCCAACCATTATTTTAATAAAATGTTGTTGAGTTTTTCCAAAACTTCAAATGACAATAGGATAAAGGCTTTTTTGGCTACTAGGGGATCAGGGATTTCCAGCGAGTTAATGGAGAATGTCGACTTCAATATTGAACTTTTAAAATCTAATACTGGTTCCGAGCTAGATTTTGAAATATTTAATATAAACACTAATAGTAAACAGGCAGATTTCTCTCCATCTTTTTATAAGGATAAACTTCTTTTTTCAAGTGGGCGAGGACAAAAGGAAAAATATAAACCTTCGGGAGAATCCTATTTAGATATTTTTGTTGCAAAAATAGAACAGAATGGTAATCTAAATAGTTCTACACCTTTTACATTAATCCCCAATTCACACTTTCATAAGGCTACACCTTTTTATTCCAATGAACAGGAAAGTATATTTTATGTATTGTCAAATGCGGATGAAAGCAATCTTTTATATAGTGATGAAGGAAGAAATAGTTTGGCAATTGGTAAAAAAGAAGTAAATGGAGAATTTGAATACCTTTTAAGGGATTTAAACACATCTTTTTATTATCCGTTTTATGAAGATTCAACTGCGAAATTATATTTCTCAGCTAATTTTGAGCATGGTTATGGAGGTACAGACATTTATTATGTATATACCAATGAGGGACAAATTATGTCTGCTCCAGTAAATTTGGGACCACGTATAAATTCACCTGGAAATGAAATTTCTCCTTATATTTTTGAGAACAGTTTGTATTTTGCATCAGATATTTTTTATGGTATTGGCGGAATGGATATATATAAAGCCAATTTCCAAGCGGATGAAACCTTCAGTATTCCTATCAATTTAGGTAGGGGAATTAATTCTGAGAATGATGATTTTGGTTTCATTATAAGGAATAATGAAACGGATGGACTTTTGGGCTATTTTTCATCCAATAGAAAAGGAGGAAAAGGGAATGATGATATTTATGGGTTTAATGTGGCTGAAAAGCCTGGGTTAAAGACTATTGCTATTAAGGGAGTTGTTGCAAAGCCTAATACAACGAGTGCTGTTTCCAAAGTATCTATAAAAATATTGGATTCTGAAAACAAATTGCTAAAAGAAGTTTTTAGCAATGAAGATGGACAATATCAATTTGAAATCCCATGGCGCGATTATATTAAAATTGAGGCCAGTAAAAATCGTTATTCTAGTTATGATAAGGAGTTTAATGAGGCTGCTTTGGAAGAATTAAAAAATGGAAATCTAGATATTGATTTAACTTCATTAGATGATATTGTTGAGGAGAAAGAAAATCAAAAAGTAATTAAATTAAAGAAATTCTTTTTTAATAGGAATAGAAGTACGATTACTCCTGAAATTGCATTGGAATTGGATAAGGTAGTGGGTGCCGTTAAAAGATTTCCAGAATTTCAATTAAGGATAGAATCACATACAGATAGTAGAGGTGGGGGAAGCACCAATTTCAGGTTATCACAATCAAGAGCTAATGCCATTAAAAACTACCTTTTAAAAAACGGTGTTTCTACTAGTAATATTTTATACTCTATAGGTTATGGAGAAGATAAAATTGTGAACAATTGTACAAACGGGGTATACTGCTTGGATATGCTCCATAAACAAAATGAAAGGTCATTGATAGTTGTTTTAAACTACAATCTTCTCAATTAAAACAAGATTATCCAGCAATAATATATAGCAAAAAGGGATAGAAAAATAATACCCAAATAGGTTAATGTTTGCATGGGTTTATTTGGACGAAAATTTGAAGGAAGATCTGTGCTCATTACATTTTTTAAGTTCATATAACCGATTA
>CAYNLI010000071.1:0-13142 GCA_964398035.1 uncultured Flavobacteriaceae bacterium
CTTCACTTCGCGTAGCCCTACCGTTCTAGGATAACTTTGGTTTATTCCATCTCTACCCAGACATTTCCTTTTTTGTGAGACTCCACAGAACTCTCTATAAAATCCATCCCACGCACACCATCTATCATGGTCGGGAACTCACCATCATTGTACTCCTGTCCTCTAATGGCCTTAGCTACTCCTTTATAGATATTCGCCATAGAATCAAAAATACCTTCTGGGTGCCCAGCTGGCATTTTAGTGCCGTCCAATGACAGTTCACTGTTGTAGGCATGCCCTGGCTTGTACACCTGTAATGGTTCTGTATCACTCATTTTATACAAGAAATTAGGTTTTTCCTGCTCCCAACGAAAAGCTCCTTTTTCACCATAAATGGCAATGGCAAGTCCGTTTTCTTCTCCAGTGGCTACTTGACTGCTG
Organism: uncultured Flavobacteriaceae bacterium; assembly: GCA_964398035.1. Lineage (GTDB taxonomy): Bacteria > Bacteroidota > Bacteroidia > Flavobacteriales > Flavobacteriaceae > Saonia. The sequence continues at coordinate 421 of CAYNLI010000071.1, forward strand.
CGAATAACTCCTTTTACATGCGCTCCCATTCTTATAAGTACAGTGCCATCAACATCCATCAGGTTATCCTCGTATAGATAGTTAAAGTCACATAAAAGCGATTTTACTTGAAGACCTGTAGTATACTCAATCAAATTAAAGGCATGTACCCCTATATCTCCCATACAAGAACTGATCCCTGCTTTTTTGGGATCTAAACGCCATACAGATGAACGCTTTTCTTTGTCATGGATAATGCTGTTAATCCACCCTTGATAATAACGAGCATCTACTTTATGGATTTTACCTAAAGCACCTGTTTTAATCATTTCCCGCATTTGACGTACCATAGGATACCCCGTGTACGTATGTGTTAACGCAAAAACATTTCCTGCTTTTTTATGAGCTTCTTGCAATATTTTGGCTTCTTCTAAAGAAGTGGTCATTGGTTTTTCACATATCACATGAAATCCTGATTCTATCAATTTTTTTGCCATGGGAAAATGCAAAAAATTGGGTGTAAGAATGGAACATACTTGAATACGTTCATCTTCTGGTAACTTTAATTCTTCGGCTACCAAAGTGTCAAAATCGGTATATATCCTATTGGTAGGTATTCCTATTTCTTCTGCGAAACCAATATTAGCGTCCCAATCTGGATTAAAACAAGCACCTACAATCTCATAATTATCATTGATAAATGATGCTACTCTGTGCAATACTCCAATAAGGGAATCACCTCCACCACCTAATACTCCTAATCTAATTTTCTTAGCCATTTTCCTTTTTTATTAATCAATTCTCAATCAAAATTAAAATGTATCGAGAAACATTCCTATTAAAAAATGCTCTCGATACATTTTTATAATATCGTGTTAAATTACTTGTTTGTTTTAAACATGTGCTTCTGAGGATATTCTCCTTGTTTCAATCTTTTTGCGCATAAAGAACAATATCCCAAAAAGGACTATCAAGGCTAATGGGAAGTACACCATGAACCCTAATATTGATTTCCCTGCTGCAATATCGGCTGCATTTCCTACTAGACCAGATGCAATTGCATTTTCTTTTTCACTATCTAACATTGAGCCTATTATTGGATTCCAGATAGAGGTGGCAAACATCCCCACTCCACCTATAAGTGACATTCCTAAAGCACCTGTTTTTGATGTGTACTCTGAGACAAAACCAATCATAGTAGGCCAAAAATAACATACACCAAGAGCAAATAAGGCTGCTGCTGCATAAATCATTGAGCCATCCGCTATACTCATGGCATAAATAGCTATAGCAGTAACAATGGAAGACATCCAAAGTACTCCTGTTGGATTTAATTTATGTATAATTGGTCCCGCGAAGAAACGTCCTAAAGCCATTATACCTGTTACCAAGGCTAATACTAACATAGGACTTGCTCCTGAGCTACCTAGAATTTTTTCCACCCATTGTTGCGGAATAAACTCTGATACAGCAGTCAAAGACATACAAACAAACATAAAAATGTACAATGGATTAGCAAGAGCTTTTATATTTTCTGAGGTATTAGATTCAATATTTTCATTTTTTGGGAATTCCTGAGAGAAAACCAAGTATCCATATATTAAAGTAGGTATAAGCATAATGGCTATTTGCATTTGCCACCCCATACCTGCTCCAGTCATTACTTCGGACACCAAAGCCCCAATCACAAGACCTCCAGGAAACCACACATGAAACTTATTTAACATTGCAGTACGATTATTTGTATACATATCTGCAATCATTGGGTTACATGCTGCCTCTACTGACCCATTAGCAAAACCAATGAAAAAAGTAGATATAATCAATGTCCAAAATCCGCCTGCAAAAATGGTCAGTACCAAACCTAGTATATGGCATACAAATGCAACCATGAGCAATTTTTTAGCTCCAATTTTATTATAAATAAGACCTCCTATAATCATCGCTATAGGGAATCCCAAAAAGGCCATACTATTTATCCATCCTAACTTCTCATTCGAAATTTCAAAATCGGCTCCCAATTGCGTTAGTATTCCTGCTCTAATAGCAAAAGTCATAGAGGTTACTATTAAGGAAACACACGCTGCTAAGAAAACCCGTTTCTTATTTACTTCTTTCATAATTTGTTTGTTTTTGGTTTAGTCAGTTAATATATTTATTATTTTAAGATTTATATATTATTTTTTCATTTTTGAACAAAAAAGCAAAGAAAAGTAATACAAAAAATGCAAATGCTGCCGGATATATCCAAACTATTGCCCAATCATGGGTGTTATTTTCCAAAAGATAGGTGTCTGTAATTTTACCGGCTATCCAAAACCCTATTAACATACCAACACCATAAGTGGCCAATGTAATTAACCCTTGGGCGGCACTTTTATGTTTTTCCCCAGCTTTACTATCTGTATAGATCTGTCCAGATACAAAGAAAAAGTCATAACAGATACCGTGCAGTGCAATGCCCATTATAAGCATAAAGGTAAGCTCGTCCGCATTGCCATAAGCAAACAGGACATAACGTAGCGCCCAGGCCAACATGGCCACCAAGATAGTTTTTTTAAATCCCCACCTAGTGAAAAAATATGGCAATAAAAGCAAGAACAAAATTTCTGAAATTTGACCAATGGTCATTTTTGCCGTTGGGTTCTCCATCCCTGCTTCCACTAAAAACGGGTTGGCATTCTGATAATAAAAAGCAAGCGGGATACAAATAAGTATAGAGGAGATAAAGAAAATTAGAAAATTTTTGTCCTTTAATAATTTTAAAGCGTCCAGACCTATAATATCAGAAAATGTCACTTTTTTGGTTTTATCGACACTGGGAGGTGTCTTTGGCAAGGTAAAACTAAACAGCCCCAATAACAGAGAAGCAATAGCGGTCATTAAAAAAGTGTTTTTAAGCATCCCTTCTGCTATTCCCGATTCTGAGTCCCAATGAAAAATATAGCTTATGATAAACCCGGCCAAAATCCATCCAGCCGTACCAAAAACCCTTATATAAGAAAATTCTTTGGCAGGGTTCTTCATTTGATTGAAAGATACTGAGTTCACCAATGCCAGTGTTGGCATATATAAAATCATATATCCAAGAACATAGGGGTAGAACAGTCCAAAATCCGAAACACCGTACATTAGGTATAGCAATCCGGCCCCAAGAATATGCAAAACTCCCAAAATTCTTTCGGCATTAAAAAAACGATCAGCAATCAACCCAATAACAAAAGGAGCTATGATAGCTCCCCAAGATTGTGTAGAAAAAGCTAAAGCTATTTCCCCTCCACTAGCCTTTATATTATTCCCAAGAAAAGTCCCTAAGGTTACGAACCAGCCTCCCCAAATGAAAAATTCCAAGAACATCATCATGGAAAGTTGTACCCGTATTTTTACGTTCATTTATATACTTTATCGTTTATAAAAAATATAATCTAAAGGTGAAGGTTCTATTCCACTGTTCCTGAAATCCATTAAAATTTGCCCTCTATGATGAGTGGAATGGTTTGTAATATGGAACAGAATATCATTCACATTGTTCGTGAACGATCTACCTTTAGAATTTTCGTAATCTATCCGTTTTTCAAAATCGTCCGTGTTGGTCACTATTTCAAAAGAACTTCTTTGATTCTCATAATGAATGTCTTCCCAGTCTTTAATTGGATGAACGTCACATACACCATAAGCGGCTTTTTTTCCTAAAATTCTACAATTCCAAATATGATGGTCATTTAGAATATGGCTAAATAGTTGAATGCTCTTTTCAGGAACAGCATCCATTTTATTGCACTCTTCTATGAGTTTTTTGTTGCAATAAAAATTATAGTCAAATAGTTGGTTGAAAAAAACTTTCATAGGATGTTGGTGGTAATAGGTTTTTAATCCAGTTTTGAAGCTGCACTGAGCAATAGCTCTTTTGTGGCCAATATACCTTCTTCTTCCCCTAGTTCGCGACCTTCATATTCCACACCAATATACCCTTTATAGCCTTCATCTTTTACAATTTGAAGAATTCTGGTATAATCCATCCTTGTTTCGTTTCCTTCTGCATCAAAATTATTGGTCTTTGCACTAACACCTTTTGCATAGGGCATCAACTCTGCTATTCCTTTATAGATATCATACATTTCTAAACAGTTCCGACCTTCATCGTTACTTTCCATTTTAATACAGAAATTCCCAAAATCCGGTAACGTACCACAATTATCCATTCCTACTTTGGCAATAACCTCTGCCAACATAGCACCATTGGATGAAAGACCTCCATGGTTTTCAACAATTACGTTAATGTTCTTATCTTTTGCATAGGTGGCCAATTGTGTTAATCCATCAATGGAATTTGCCATCCACTCTTCAGGAACATTGTTTCCTGCAAGGTTTACTCTTATAGAATGGCATCCCATTGCGGCGGCGGCATCTACCCATTTATAATGATTCTCTACAGCTGCCTTTCTCTCTGCAGCATCAGAAACTGCCAAATTTCCTTGACCATCTATCATTATCAATAAGTTTTCCATTCCATATTTTTTGCTCTCCGCATTGCTCTTCTCAACAAAGGCAGTCATCGCTACTTCAGAAAAATTATCCGCCTCTAATTCTGGGTAATACAATTGACTTACATATTCCAAACCACTAAAACCCCAGTCCTTTGCCTTTTTTGCAAAAGTATATGGGTCTACACTGTCCTGCCTTATCATTTTGTTTATAGACCATTGTGCCAATGATAATTTAAAGAAAGGTCCTTTGCTTTCAACGATGGTTTCTTCAACAACTTCCTTCTTCTTAGTGTCTTTACATGCAGATACAACGCATAAAAAAAGTGCCATTCCAAAAAAGGCACTATACTTTAAAATATTCTTTAGTTTCATTTTATAAAATTTTGAGGTTTATTCCAGCGCTACAACGTTATAGTGCGACTCTTTCAAAAATAGCAAGGAATAAATGTAAAGAATTAATTTTATATTTAATAAATTTATGAAATAAACAATTCTATAAATGGGTAAATTTTATTTTAATGAGGAACAGGAGTCGTATGATGCGATTGTTGTAGGAACAGGTATCAGTGGTGGCTGGGCAGCTAAGGAACTATGTGAAAAAGGACTAAAAACGCTGGTTTTGGAACGAGGCAGAATGGTAACTCATATTGAAGATTACAAAACTGCACATATGGATGTTTGGGATTTCCCAAACAACGGCCAACCAACCCGTGAAGATCTTAAAAAACAAGAAAAACAACACAGGACTGGGTATACGACCAATGCCGCTACTAAATCATGGTTTGTAAATGATTTAGAGCACCCTTATAATGAAACCAAGCGTTTTGACTGGATGCGGGGATATCATGTAGGTGGCAGATCCATCATGTGGGGTCGTCATAGTTACAGATGGAGTGATCTTGATTTTGGAGCCAATAAAGCTGATGGCACTGCTGTTGACTGGCCTGTAAGATATAAGGACATTGCCCCTTGGTATGATAAAGTAGAATCTTATATAGGTGTAACTGGGGAGAAATTGGGATTACCACAATTACCTGATGGTCAATTTGAACCTATGTTTGCGCTAAACTGTGTTGAGGAACATGTTAAGGAAAAAGTAGCAGAAAATTTTGATGGCAGGGTCTTTACCTCTGGCCGTGTAGCGCATATAAACAGCGAAAAACAGTTTGAAGGACGTACACGTTGCCAACATAGAAATAGATGTAGTAGAGGGTGTCCTTTTGGAGCCTATTTCAGTAGTAATTCCTCTACCTTGCCAGCAGCGGAACGCACAGGAAACTTAACATTAAGACCTGATAGTATTGTTACCGAAGTTATATATGATGCCGATTCTAAAAAAGCGACTGGAGTTAAAGTTATTGATAGAATTACAAATGAAGTTTTTGAATTTAAAGCAAACGTAATTTTCCTTTGTGCCTCTGCCATAGCTTCAACATCTATATTGATGCAATCAAAATCTGACCGTTTTCCTAATGGTATGGGCAATGACTCTGATCAATTAGGTCGAAATATTATGGATCATCATTTAAATGTTGGTGCTCAAGGAAAAATGGATGGGTATGAAGATAAATACTATAAAGGTCGTAGACCTGGTGGTATCTATGTTCCTAGATTTAGAAACTTGGGCGGAAAAACCAATACTTCAGATTTTATTCGTGGCTACGGTTATCAAGGAAGAGCAAGTAGAGGCAATTGGGAAGAGACCATTGCTGAAATGTCTTATGGCAAAGACCTAAAGGAAAGTATCCTTAAACCAGGCGGATGGACCTTTGGTATGGGTGGTTTTGGAGAAGTACTTCCATATCATGACAACAAAATGACCCTAAACCATGACAAATTAGATGCTTGGGGATTGCCAACCGTAACTTTTGATGCTGAATATGGTGAAAATGAATATAACATGCGAAAAGACATGATGGAAAGTGCTGTAGAAATGTTAGAAAAATCTGGGCTTAGAGATGTTCAACCATTTGACCGTCAAAGCGCATTAGGTTTGGGAATACATGAAATGGGAACTGCACGTATGGGAAGAGACCCAAAAACATCTGTTCTTAATGGAAACAATCAAATACATGCTGTGAAAAACGTTTATGTTACAGATGGGTCCTTTATGACTTCTGCAAGTTGCGTAAACCCATCCTTAACATATATGGCATTTACAGCCAGAGCAGTGGACCATGCAGTAAACGAACTTAAAAAAGCAAATATATAATGGATAGAAGAGTTGCACTAAAAAACATGGGGCTTGTATTGGGGTATTCCGTTGCAACGCCAACCATATTAGGCATAATACAAAGTTGTAAGGATGAAAAAAACGTGTCATGGACACCTGACTTTTTCACACAAGAAGAAGGTGATGTTCTACGCCATTTGGTAGATATTATTCTTCCAAAAACTGATACTCCTTCTGCTACTGATGTTAATGTACATATGTTCTTGGACAAGTTTGCCAATGAGGTCATGGAAAAAGAACAACAAGATTTCATAAAAATGAGCATGGGCAAATTCATTGACAAGGCGCTATCTGATTCTGGAAAAGAAAATGCTGAAGAACTTACTCCTGATGATTTGGAACCTGTACTAGCTGGTTCATTAAAAATCACCAAAGAAGAACAAGAAGCTCATTTTGAATTAATAGAAGCATATAATAAATCCATAGGAGAAGGTGGAACAGCCACTTTGGATGGTTCATCTGCAAGATTTGCTTTTGCATATAACCTTAGGGAAAATGCTATTTATGCTTATAAAACTTCTGAATATGTTGGAGAAGAAGTTTTGGCATACCTGCCAGTTCCTGGGCCAGAATTTATCTCCTGTGGAGACTTACAAGAGCTTACAGGAGGTAGAGATTGGTCTATCTAGAAATAGAGAAAAACTTATTTATTAAAACATAACCCTCATTAGTAGAATTATTCTACTAATGAGGGTTATGTTTTTCAAGAAAACAACATTATTCAAAAATCCATTCGCCGACACTCTGCAACAAACGGCCGAACACAAAAGTCCAACTGCCGAAAAACGTAATAAATAAGCATTCAATTAAAGTAATTTCACCCTTGAATTTAAAATTATATTATAATGAATTATTATTTGGCTGCACTTTTATCGTACTACTTTCTTTGCATAGCAACAAGGATAGCGTATAAGTATTATTATAGAAAACTCTCCCAATCAATATCTTAACGACAATTTTAACATACCATTCATCGTCATACTTAATCTTTTTATCGGTTTTTTACGTAATTAAACTAAGAGACACCCCAAAACAGTAAATCATGGATAACTACATTCTTTTTTTAGTCATTTACGCCACATTATTTCTTTTCTCTTACGGTATTTTAAGAACTTATTTAAAGAAATAAACTAACTCCTCTCGTTCCTTCCTATAAACAAAAAACACCTTAGAATATACCCCTATGGTGGGGTGGGGTATATTTCTAAGGCATTTTTTATAATAATTATATACTCTTCTAAGACCCGCACATAAGGCAATCATCATCCGCTTGGCCCTCTTTGGCGCGAGCGATCATTTCCTTCATTTCTGCTGCGGTCATAGGCTGTATGTCCACTTCTGGCTGGCTGGCTGGCATAGCAGCATCCACTTTAACGGCTGCTATTGCCTCTGGTGTTGTCGCAATAACCTCTGCTTCTGCTGCCACACTTACCGGAACTTCTTTCTTCTTGGTATTGTCCAACGTAAACTTAATGGCATCTACGGCAGATTTTGTCCTTAAATAGTACATTCCTGTTTTAAGTCCGTTTTTCCATGCATAGAAATGCATAGATGTAAGTTTGGAATAGTTGGCGTTCTCCATGAACAAATTTAAAGATTGGCTTTGGTCAATAAAATAACCTCTATGTCTAGACATGTCAATAATATCCTTCATACTCAGTTCCCAAACTGTCTTGTACAATTCTTTAATATCTTCTGGAATCATATCAATATCTTGAATGGAACCATTGGCCCTCATCAATTCTTGTTTTAAACTCTCGTTCCAAAGACCCAGATTTACCAAATCTTCCAATAGGTGTTTATTTACCACAATAAATTCGCCAGACAACACTCTACGTGTATAGATGTTTGATGTGTAAGGCTCAAAACATTCATTATTCCCTAATATCTGAGAAGTAGAAGCTGTAGGCATTGGTGCCACTAACAAAGAATTCCTAACTCCATGCTTCAACACAGATTTTCTTAATTTATCCCATTCCCAGCGTCCAGAAAGTTCTTCATCTTTAATTCCCCATAAATTATGTTGAAATTCTCCCTGTGCTATTGGAGAACCTTCATAAGTGGAGTATGTACCTTCTTCTTTGGCCAGTTCCATAGATGCTGTAACAGCAGCAAAGTACAGGGTTTCAAAAATTTCTTGGTTTAATTGTTTTGCTTCGTCACTTGTAAATGGCAAACGCAACATGATAAAAACATCCGCTAATCCTTGAACACCGAGTCCTATTGGTCTATGTCTTACATTAGAATTTTCAGCCTCTTTAACAGGATAGTAATTTCTATCTATAACTCTGTTTAAGTTTCTAGTAACTCGTTTTGTTACTCTAAACAATTCTTTATGATCAAATTCCCCATTTTTAATAAACATGGGCAATGCAATAGAAGCCAAGTTACAAACAGCTACCTCATCCTCAGAAGTGTACTCCATTATCTCCGTACAAAGATTCGAAGATTTTATAGTTCCCAAATTCTTCTGATTACTCTTACGGTTGGCTGCATCTTTGTACAACATATATGGTGTTCCAGTTTCTATCTGCGACTCCAATATTTTCTCCCAAAGTTCCCTAGCTTTAATGGTTTTGCGCCCTTTTCCAGCCGTTTCGTACTTTAAATATAATTCTTCAAAAGCTTCACTATGCACATTAAAAAGGTTAGGGCATTCATTAGGGCACATCAATGTCCATTCTTCATTCGCCTCTACTCTTTTCATGAACAAATCTGGAATCCACATGGCATAGAAAAGATCACGTGCACGCATTTCTTCTTTTCCTGTATTCTTTTTAAGGTCTAAGAAATCATAAATATCTGCATGCCATGGCTCAACATAGATAGCAAAACTACCTTTACGTTTTCCACCTCCTTGATCAACATACCTTGCCGTATCATTAAAAACACGCAACATGGGCACAATACCGTTTGATGTTCCATTTGTTCCCGCAATGTAAGACCCTGTAGCTCTAACGTTATGTATAGAAAGCCCTATACCTCCTGCAGATTGAGAAATCTTAGCGGTTTGTTTTAATGTATCATAGATGCCATCAATACTATCATCTTGCATGGCCAATAAGAAACAAGAAGACATTTGTGGTTTTGGTGTGCCAGAGTTAAAAAGTGTGGGTGTAGCATGTGTAAAATACTTTTTGGACATTAACTCATAAGTCTCTATAACCGACTCCATGTCGTTTAAATGGATCCCCACAGATACTCTCATCAACATATGCTGTGGGCGTTCAGCAATTTTACCATTTAATTTTAAGAGGTAAGAACGTTCCAATGTTTTAAAACCAAAATAATCGTAGCCAAAATCTCGGTTATAAATAATCGTTGAATCCAGTATTTCTGAATTTTCAGAAACTACTTTAAAAACCTCATCAGATAACAGTGGGGCTTTTTTACCTGTTCTTGGATTTACATATTCATAAAGATCCTTCATAGTTTCAGAGAAGGATTTTTTTGTGTTCTTATGTAAGTTTGAAACAGAAATACGGGCAGCCAATTTTGCATAATCTGGATGGGTTGTGGTCATTGTCGCTGCAGTTTCTGCTGCCAAATTATCCAACTCAGAAGTAGTAACCCCATCATACAATCCTTCAATGACTCTCATTGAAATTTTAACAGGATCTACCAATTCATTCAGTCCATAACATAATTTTCTTACTCGTGCCGTGATTTTGTCAAACATCATCGGCTCTTTTCTTCCGTCTCTTTTTAATACATACATACTACTACAATTGTTTTTAATTTGTTAGTAAAACCATAATATATGTTGGCAACATAGATTATGGTCAAGAAAACCCCTTAAGTACTTCCAATATTTTGGTGGAATGGGGGGATGTTATTTTTAAATGGCTTAATTAGAAATCAGCGTCGAAACTAATTTTCTGGGCATCTGTATCTTTTTCTTTGTTGAGCACTCCAGCTTTTTGATATTCTGAAACTCTTTTCTCAAAGAAATTTGTTTTTCCTTGAAGGGAAATCATATCCATAAAATCAAATGGATTAGATGCATTGTAGACTTTATCGCACTCTAATTCTACCAAAAGTCTATCCGTTACAAACTCAAGATATTGGGTCATTAATTTAGAATTCATCCCTATAAGGCTTACAGGAAGTGATTCTGTAATAAATTCCCGCTCTATATTTAAAGCATCCACAAGAATTTCTTTGATACGTTCTTTAGGCACTTTTGCTATTAAATGATGGTTGTGTAGGTGTACCGCAAAATCACAATGCATTCCTTCATCTCTAGATATCAATTCATTGGAAAAGGTAAGTCCTGGCAACAACCCTCTTTTCTTCAGCCAAAAAATAGAACAAAAAGAACCTGAAAAGAAAATGCCCTCAACTGCTGCAAAAGCAATTAAACGCTCAGCAAAACTTGGAGAGTCTATCCATTTTAATGCCCAATCAGCTTTCTTTTTAATTGCCGGAAAATTATCTATGGCCGTGAATAATTTGTTTTTCTCTACCTCATCTTTTACATAAGTGTCAATTAAAAGCGAGTATGTTTCAGAATGGATATTCTCCATCATAATCTGAAAACCATAGAAAAATTTGGCCTCTGAATATTGAACTTCATTCACAAAATTCTCAGCTAAGTTTTCATTTACAATACCATCAGAAGCTGCAAAAAACGCCAAAATATGTTTTATAAAATAACGCTCATCATCACTCAACTTATTGTTCCAATCTGTTAAATCTTGATGAAGGTCTATCTCTTCAGCCGTCCAAATACAAGCTTCTTGCTTTTTATACCACTCCCATAAATCATGGTGTTGAATTGGAAAAATGACAAATCTGTTCTTATTCTCCTGCAAAATAGGCTCTACTGCTGCTGACATATTTTTTAATTTTGATGTTGTGGGAGAAGATAGAAATTACCTTACTCTTGGGAGTAACAAAGATTGAAAAATGCAATCGATTTATGAAGCTTGTTTCATCATTTCAATCACAAAGTTTTTAACACAAATTGTTGAAATCTAAGTTGGCTAGTGATGTTTATTGACTTTTTTAAATTGATTCTTTTTAGAAAATTAACGTTGAAGAAGGAACAAAAAAAATAAACCAAAAAGTATAATTAATTATACTTTTTGGTTTATAGCAAGTATGCCTTTTAAATTTAAGGCAAGCATTTAATTTTTATTATACTACCAAACTTTACGGTTCACCCAACGTCTTAAAAATTCACTTATAATTGGCTTAGCTGATTTAGGTAGTTCCCCCGAAACCTATAACCGTGCAATTTAATCAAGCCAACAAGTTGGCTTGGTTTTCCAATTAACTGCAATAACATTGAAGAAAATATTTTTATTGAAAACATCCCCCACATGAACCGTAATCTAGTTTGATAACATTTAAATCATTGACGGTTTTTTATTTTTTCCTGTTAGCTGTAAAATTTCCTTGAATATTTATTTTCTTATTTTTAGCATTATTCATAGCTACCACAATTGTTCCTTTTAGAACATCTTGGTTTATATATTCTATTCTTATTTTTCCGGAATTTGCAAAAAAGGGTAATTCCCCAAAACTTCTAATATTTGCAAAACCAAAAACCCCATCAAAGCAATTAATGAACCCATCAATATCATTCGCTACTTTATAGGCGCCAGTTGTTATTTGTTGTTCACCCATATTTTCCTTTGAAATTAAAAACTGCATAGAATGAACCTGCTGATTTTCATGATTTTTAAGATTTAATTTTAATGTGCTGTATTTAATTCCCTTTGATGATATAACAACCACCGTTTCAAAATCAATTACCCCTTCAAAATCTCTTTGTATATCTCCCGTTGTATTTATACTATAATTTCCATTTCCTAATACCGATCCAACCAAAGCACTTTTAGACTTCCCAGAAGTAAACAACACAAGGACAATCATCCATAGAGTGCTTATAAATATTCTTTTTAATAGGTTGAACATAATTTGGTGGCGTTATTTTTGTGCTCTTCTATAAACACATCTCAAAATTCATTTTATAGAAAATGCTTTAGGCGTTATATTGTTCTCTGTAATAATGTTCT
>CAYNLI010000071.1:13242-15580 GCA_964398035.1 uncultured Flavobacteriaceae bacterium
TGTTCTCTGTAATAATGTTCTTGTTTAATGGAATGTTTTCCTTTTTTTCGTTTATCACAACAGCTATAATTAAAACAACTAGTAATGCTGCGAACATGAACAAACATTTTCTCATGATTTGGTTATTTATAAATTAAAAACAATTAAAACTGTTCTTTAATCTGGAATAAAGGTATAGTGGAGATTTCTTTTATAATTGGCATTATGTATAAATGGCATCATATTTTGTATGAATGGTAAATTCAAATTTGACTAAATAAAAATAATGCGTTATGGACTGATTATCATATAATTATATTGGTTCAATGCTCAATTGTTATTGTAGTAATATTCTTATTTATTTATTCTCTTTAAATACTGATTTTGACCGTTTTAACCCCATTGATACTTAATGTTCATCCATTTGCACATCTTTTTAAGCAATTGATATACAATAAAGTTATTTTTGAGTACATTCAATATCCTATGTTAGAAGCAGTAATAGTAGATGATGAAGAAAAGGCAATCCAAAGCCTTTCATGGGAGTTAACCAACTTTAGTGATGAAATAAAAGTGGTAGCTTCTTTTACAGATGCTTATGAAGCCTTAGCCTATTTGGGGGGGAATAGTCCTGATTGTCTTTTTCTTGATATTGAAATGCCCATTATGGATGGTTTTCAATTTATCCAAAAACTAAGCAATAAAGAGTTTCCTGTAGTCATTACAACGGCTTATAACCAATATGCCATAAAAGCCTTAAAGAATGAAGCCATAGACTATCTCTTAAAACCTATAGATACAGATGACCTTAAGGATACTATTGTTAAAATAAAAAAGTTCAATTCAAAAAACTATACCGCGGAAAAATTGGAGAGCATATTACTGAATTTCAACTCTAATTCACTTAGAAAAAAGGTAACTATAAATACTGATGGTAAATTATTATTTTTAGATAGTGATGAGATTTTATATGCAGAATCTGATGGCAATTATAGCACCTTGTATTTAGCTGACGGACAAAAAATTGTTCTTACCAAAAAGCTGAAAGAAGTAAATCAATTATTACCAAGTGATTCTTTTTTTAGAATTCACAATTCCTATATTATTAATCTCAACAAAATCAAAGAATTCCTTAAAACTGATGGGTATGTAGTATTGCAGTCCAATCATAAAATACCGGTCTCTAGACAAAAAAAGTCAGATTTCCTTGATTTGTTATAACCTATGCCAGCTATTATTTTCATTAAATCCTTATTTCAAAAAAAAACAATAGTTGATATTTTCATTAAAAGGACATTTGTACTGCTTTTTCTTGGTTTGTTTTCTGCACAAAGTTTTTCTCAGTCTGTTCCAGATTCATTTAAAAAAACAACTGACAGCCTTATTGATGCTGCTCCAGCAACATATAAAAACATAGATGCCAGCTTAAGAAAACATCGAAGGGATACTTTGTATATGCAGTATTTTTCCAAAGAAGCTGAAAAAGAGGGCTATTGGAACGGGCTAGCTTACTCTCTAAACCAAATAGGCACTAAATACAGAAACATTTCACAACATTCCAAAGCCATTGCTTCTCACCAAAAAGCTTTGGAAATATCCAGAAAAGCAAAAAGCAAGGAATTTGAAATATTCAGCCTTAATATGATGGGTGTGGTATATAGAAGGAGTGGTGCTGTAAAAATAGCTCTGGATTACAACCAGGAAGCTCTGGGATTGGCAGAAACCATTGAAAATCCATCAAACGGAATTAAAAGAAGTATCAATGTCTCTTTAAACAGTATTGGCAATATATACCAAGAACTTAAACAGTATGATTTGGCCATAGACCAGTTTACAAAATCCATGCTGCTTGAGGAGGAGCTTGGAAACAAATTAGGCCTTGCCATCAATCATCAAAATATTGGGGAATGTCTAGAAGATCAGGGTAAATTAGACGAAGCATTGGAAAGCTACAAAACGGCTTTGGCCTATGATGTGGAGATAGGTTCTGAAATAGGAAAGGTTATCTGCAACAATAGCATTGCACAAGTCTATATAAAACAAAATAAGCCGCAAGATGCACTACATCTGCTTGAGCCTGCTTTAATTGCCTCAAATAAAACTGGAGACAAACATATTACTTCATCAGTACTTATAAATATGGGATGGGCATTAATGCAGCTTAATCAATACAGTATTGCCAAGGAAAACCTTACCAAGGGTTTAGACATGTCCAAAAGATATGACCTACCAAGAAATATTTCTATAGCATACGGCATTTTATCCCAATTGGCAAATAAGCAAGGTGAATTTAAAAATGCCTTAAGCCATTATCAACAAGCTGAATTTTTTAATGAAAAAATAACCAATGATGTTAATT
>CAYNLI010000072.1:0-15453 GCA_964398035.1 uncultured Flavobacteriaceae bacterium
TGCGCCTGTTCGGTAAAGACTGC
Source organism: uncultured Flavobacteriaceae bacterium (assembly GCA_964398035.1). Lineage (GTDB taxonomy): Bacteria > Bacteroidota > Bacteroidia > Flavobacteriales > Flavobacteriaceae > Saonia. Next base: position 24 of record CAYNLI010000072.1, read on the forward strand.
ATAGAATGTCTTGTGGCGGACAGGGAGTTCGTTTTTTGGCACTAATTTAATGGTATGTTATAATTTTAAATATTCAGCAACATACTCCAAGTCTTTGTCCCCTCTTCCAGATAAATTAACTAGAATCACTTCTTCTTTTTTTAAGGTAGGTGCTAATTTTATGGCATGGGCTATGGCGTGGGCACTTTCCAGAGCAGGGATTATCCCTTCTGCTTTAGATAATTCTAGAAAAGCATCCATGCATTCTTTATCATTTATGGCTACATATTCTACCCTGTTTTTATCTTTTAGATCGGCATGGATTGGTCCTACCCCTGGATAATCCAATCCAGATGCAATAGAATGTACTGGTGATGGGTTGCCCTTATCATCTTGTAATAAATAGGTAAACATTCCATGTATGGCTCCGGGTTTCCCTAAAGTCATTGTTGCAGCATGTTCCCCTGTTTTAAAACTTTTTCCACTAGGTTCAACACCAATAATTTTAACATCGCCATCATTCAAGAAATTGTGAAATAGACCAATGGCATTTGAGCCTCCACCAACACAGGCAATAAGATAATCTGGAAGGCTGTTTTCCAATTCCATAATTTGCTCCTTGGCTTCAATACCTACTACAGATTGAAAATCTCTGACCATCATAGGGTAAGGATGTGGGCCAACTATGGATCCAATTCCAAAAAAGATGTTTTGTGGGTCTTTTAAAAAGGAATCAAAAGCACTGTCAACGGCATCTTTTAAACAACGTCCGCCACGGGTAACTTCCACAATTTTTGCACCAAGCAATTTCATTCTTAAAACATTTGGTTGTTGTTTGGCTATATCAATTGCGCCCATATGAATTTCACATTCAATGCCCACAAGAGCAGCAGCTGTTGCCAATGCAACACCATGTTGTCCAGCTCCTGTTTCAGCCAATAATTTGGTCTTGCCCATTTTTTTAGCCAGTAAAGCTTCGCCCAAGGTGTGGTTTATTTTATGTGCTCCAGTATGATTTAAATCTTCTCTTTTGAAGTAGATTTTTGCACCTCCCAATTTTTCGGTCAAATTTTTAGCGAAATATATTGGAGAAGGTCTGCCCACATAGTTTTTTAATAGATCATGGTATTCTTTTAAGAAATCAGCATCATTTTTAAGTTCATTATATTTTGCGGTGACTTCCTCAAAAACAGGAACCAATTGTGGGGGGAGTATTTGTCCTCCATATTCTCCAAAATAGCCTTTTTCATCTGGAGTTTGTTTTAAATCGTTTTGCATATATGTGTTTTTTTTAGTAAAAATCAGGTTTATTCTTAGTTAAAACAAGATGGCTTAAGATAATAAAAAGTTGCTACTGCAACTCTATTTCAATGTGGAATTATACTTTGAACAGTTAACTATTCTTCTTATTAGTGTATGCTGTTAAGTAACTATAAAAACTTCTGGACAGTATGGAAGCTATTGTATTTGTTTGAAAGGCAGTGCAAGAATTTTGTGTAGTTAAAAGTGTTGAGATGCAGTTTTTACATTCCATACACTAAAATACAAGGTCTTCTTTAATCATGTTTGTTAATTCATCTATATCTTGGAAGAGTACAAACTCCCCATTTTTAATGTAGGAGATAAGACCAGTTTCTTCACTTGTAACAATTGCGAGTGCATCTGTTTTTTCTGTAATGCCAACTGCCGCTCTATGACGCAGGCCAAAACGTAATGGAATGGTGCGCTCATTGGATACGGGCAAAACAACCCTAGTTGCCACAATATAATTATCCACTATAATAGCGGCTCCATCATGTAATGGGCTATTTTTATAGAAGATGCTTTCAATTATGGGTTGGGTTATTTTTATATTCATTTTATCTCCAGAAGATTTTATAAAATCTAGAGAATTGTTTTTTTCAATAATGATAATGGACCCAGTTTTAGAGGCACTCATTTTTTTACATGCTTTAAGGACAGCATCCACATCAGTTTTAATAAGATGTGCTTCTTGTTTTAAAAATTTAAAGTGACGGATGAAATTTCGTTTAGAAGCAAAATTTGTGGATCCTATCATCAATAAAAACCTTCTGATTTCTTGTTGAAAAACTATGATCAGGGCAATAAGACCAACACTCATAAACCCGCCTACCATGCTGCTTATCATTTTCATTTCAAGCAAATCTGTAAGTTTCCAAAAGGCCCAGACAATGACAATCCCTATAAAAATATTGATGGCAACTGTGCCTCGGACCAATTTATAGATGTAATATAGGAGTACGGCAACCAAGATGATATCTATAATATCTGTAATCTTGAACTCTAGAAAGTTAAAAAAATCCAATAGGTATCGCTTTTTGTAAAATTAGCAAAATTTGATGAACCAGAATTTAATTATTTTTTGGGCTTAATTCTTGTGTTAGTTTTATGCATTGGATGGCCTCTTTAACATCATGCACCCTTAGAATAGTTGCTCCTTTGTTCAAGGCGTACATGTTCAATGCCGTGGTTCCGTTTAGTGCTTCGTTTCCAGTGCCACCCAAAACTCTATAAATCATGGATTTTCTGCTTAACCCAACTAGAATTGGTGATTCCAAGGCTTTAAATAAATCTAGTTTTTGCAGTAGGTCATAATTCTGTTCTACGGTTTTTGCAAAACCAAATCCAGGGTCTATAATTAAATCATTTATGCCCAACGTTCTGGTATCAGCAATTTTTTCAGAGAAATAAAACAAAACATCTTCTAGGATATTTTTATAATTGGTTTCCTGTTGCATGGTCTGTGGTGTGCCTTTCATATGCATCATGATATATGGTACTTGGTGCTTTGCAATTATTTGTAGCATTTTATCATCCAAATTGCCAGCAGAAATATCATTGATCAATGCAGCCCCTTTTTCTAGGCATAAATCAGCGACCTTACTTCTAAAAGTATCTATGGATAACAGAATATTTGGAAATTCTGTTAAGAGCAAATCAATGATAGGAACCAGTCGGCTTAATTCTTCTTCTTCAGAAACATGTTCTGCCCCAGGTCTGGAACTATATGCACCAACATCAATAAAAGTGGCACCTTCCTTGAGCATTTTTTCAACTTGATTCAGAATTTCACCCTTCTCCTTATATTTGCCACCATCATAAAAAGAATCAGGAGTCAAGTTTAATATACCCATTATTTTTGGGCTTTTTAAATCGATGAGTTTTCCTTTGCAATTTATGGTCATGAGAGAAAATACATAGTTGGTTAGGCTATAATTGTTTTTTTAAACGGCTAACCTTGACGATTAGAAAATTTTAAGCGAAATTTACGCAAATTACAAATAATACATGCAGCAAACCTCGGAACAATACGATGCGGTCATAAAAACATGCAGGGATTTATTTATGAAGAAAATGAAGGATTATGGCAGCGCATGGCGTATTCTGCGATTACCTTCTTTAACTGATCAAATTTATATTAAGGCACAACGTATAAGGAGTTTACAGGAAAATGAAGTGAGAAAAGTGGATGAAGATGAAAAATCTGAATTTATCGGAATTATAAATTATTCCATCATGGCTTTGATTCAAATAGAAAAAGGAATTGTAGAGCAACCAGATTTGTCATCTGAAGAAGCTACAAAATTGTATGATAAGCATGTTTTGGCTACCAAAAGTCTAATGGAAGATAAAAACCATGATTACGGTGAAGCGTGGCGAGAGATGAGGGTGAGTTCCTTGACGGATCTTATTTTGCAAAAACTCCTAAGAGTAAAGCAAATTGAGGATAATGAAGGGAGGACCATTGTAAGTGAGGGTATAAGAGCCAATTATCAAGATATTATTAATTATTCTGTTTTTGCCATGATTCACATAGATTCAGATTCTAAATGAAAATTTCCAAACTTAAACCTTGGAGTGAATATAATAATGGAATAATTCGTCTGAATTCTATGGAATTGGGTTTGTAATATAGAATTTATATAACGTATGAAAATAGCAGTAAGTTTTTCAAGAATATTCGTCGGAGTTTTATTTATCATCAGTGGTCTTATAAAGCTTAATGACCCTGTTGGTTTTTCTTTTAAATTGGAAGAATATTTTAGCCAAGGAGTGTTGGATCTTCCATTTCTAATGGCTTATGCATTGGCAATATCCATTTTTATGGTTATTGTGGAAGTATTGCTAGGAGTTATGCTTCTATTGGGTTTTAAACTAAAATTTACCCTTTGGAGCCTATTGGCAATGATTGTTTTTTTTACGTTTCTTACCTTTTATTCAGCGTATTTCAATAAAGTTACAGATTGTGGATGCTTTGGAGATGCAGTTAAGTTAACACCATGGGAATCTTTTACCAAGGATATTATTTTATTGGTATTCATCATAATTCTATTTCTGGGTATTAAATACATTAAACCATTATTTGGAAAACGTACCAATTGGTTGATTACTATAATTACTTTGCTGGCTTGTATTCTTTTTGCAAACCATGTATTAAACCATTTGCCTTCTAAAGATTTTAGACCGTATAAAATAGATGCCAACATAGAGGAAGGAATGAGTGTTCCAGAAAATGCTCCAAAGGCTATTTTTGAGTATGCATGGAAGTTTAAAACAGAGAATGGGGAGGAAATCATTGTTACAAATGGAGACTATCCTACAGTGGATGGAGAATTTATAGATGTGGAAACCACAGAAATACAAGAAGGTTATGAGCCACTTATTCATGATTTTACAATAGAACGGAATGGGGAAGACTATACGACTTCTTTGTTGCAAGAAGATAAATTGGTCATGGTAATAGCTTATGACTTGGCGAAAAGTGATTATGATGCTTTTAAAGGAGTTAAAGAAATAACTGATAAAGCTTTGAAAAATGGATATAAAGTAGTGGGGATGTCCGCATCAAGTGATGATTTCAAAAATCAGTTGGTTAAAGAATATCAACTTGATTTTGAGTTTTATTTTACAGACGAAACTGCTTTAAAGACCATTGTACGATCTAATCCAGCAGTTTTGGTTTTAGAGAAGGGAACCATAAAGCAAAAGGTTCATTATAACGATTTAGAAGATTTACAATTCAATTAAAAATAAAGAATAGATAAGGATGAGAAGTAAAATAGTTGCAGGAAATTGGAAAATGAATAAGAACCAAGCAGAAACAAGTGTTTTGTTGAGCGAATTGTCTGCTAAGCTTCCAGATACAGAAGCTGAAGTAATGGTAGCGCCAACATATATAAATTTGGTAAGTGCAATTAGTGATTTAGAAGGTTCAACCATTCAAGTGATTGCCCAAAACATGCATTTTGCAGAGAGTGGGGCCTATACAGGAGAAATATCTGCTGATATGCTTTTAAATGTTGGGGTAGATACTGCAATCATTGGGCATTCAGAAAGAAGAGCCTATTTTGGGGAGACTGATGAGATTTTGAAAAAAAAGGTGATCACTGCATTGGAGAACAATATTAGAGTAATGTTCTGTTTTGGTGAAGAACTGGAAGATCGTAAATCTGAAAACCATTTTAATGTTGTTAAAAGTCAATTGAAAAATGCTCTTTTTGATTTGGATAAAAGTGCATGGAAGAACATTATATTGGCATACGAACCAGTTTGGGCCATTGGTACAGGAGAAACAGCATCTCCAGAACAAGCTCAGGAAATGCATGCTTTTATTAGAGAAACAATTGCAAATGCTTTTGATGTCAACATCGCAAATAACGTTTCTATTTTGTACGGAGGAAGTGTAAAGCCAGGAAATGCAGTTGAAATTTTCTCTAAACCAGATGTAGATGGAGGGCTAATTGGTGGCGCTGCATTGGTAGCTGATGACTTTGTAGCCATTATTAAAGCTATCTAATTCCTTTTATGCAAAATATTTATTTGGAATACAACTTTACGGTAGAACCCTTGCAACCTGCGTCTGATATTCTAATAGCAGAATTGGGAGAAGCGGGGTTTGATAGTTTTGTGGAAACAGATAATGGTGTTTTAGCCTATATAAAGAAAGAGGAATGGTCAGAACATATTCTTGATTCGGTTCAAATTTTAGAGCATCCTAATTTTAAAATAGATTTTAGTTTTGTTGAAATAAAACAAGAAAACTGGAATGAAGTATGGGAAAGCAATTTTGAACTGATTCAAGTTGATGACCAATGCGTGGTACGTGCACCTTTCCATGAAAAACCCAATGTAAGGTTTGATATTGTTATAGAGCCCAAAATGAGTTTTGGCACTGGCCATCATGAAACCACGTACATGATGTTGCAACATGTTTTAGGATATGATTTTAAAGGAAAATCAGTCTTGGATATGGGGTGTGGAACTGGGGTTTTGGCCGTACTGTCCGCAATGAAAGGTGCAGCTTCTATAGATGCCGTTGATATTGATAACTGGTGTTACCTAAATTCTTTGGAGAATATACAAAGAAACAATCAGGAACATATAAAGGTTTATGAAGGTGATGCCAGTTTGCTCAATTCTCAAAAGTATGATGTAATTCTGGCCAATATAAATAAGAATATCTTGCTTTCTGATATTTCCATTTATGCTAATTGTTTGAAAGAGCATGGAATATTGTTTTTAAGTGGGTTTTATAAAGAGGATATTACAGATATTTCGGCTAAATGTGAGCTATTTGGTTTACGTTTTGATGAAAATTTCGAAAAAAATAATTGGGTTGCCGTAAAATATGTACTTTAGTTCATATTAAAAACCTAAGCATATGAGTGTTAAGGAAAAAATATCGGAAGAACTGCTTTTGGAAGAAGAAACATCCAGAAACAATGAAATTGTTTTGTTCAATGATGAGGTCAACACCTTTGATCATGTAATAGAGACTTTAATGAGTGTCTGTGAGCATACACCAGAACAGGCAGAACAGTGCTCTCTAATTGTGCACCATAATGGGAAATGTACAGTTAAAACAGGAGTGTACAAGGATTTGGAACCTCGTTGCAGTAAACTTTTAGAAGCTGGTCTTAGTGCGGAAATTGTATAACCTTTTTATTCTAAGTTTGTTTCTATCACTTTCTTGTAGTTCTCAGATTGACAGGGAGCTTATATGGGAAGAAAATTTTGATGGAAACATTTTAAATGAAACGTATTGGAACTATGAATTGGGAGATGGTTGTCCCAATATATGTGGCTGGGGAAATAATGAACGCCAACATTATACTAAAACAAATCATATTATAGAAGAAGGTTTTTTAACTATCTCAGCTAAAAAGAATGATACTATATACAGTTCTACAAGAATAACTACACAAAATAAGTTTGAATTTACATATGGTCGGGTAGAAGCTCGGGCTAAACTACCTGTGGGTCATGGAATATGGCCAGCTATTTGGATGTTGGGTTCCAATATTCAAGAAGTAGGATGGCCGCTTTGCGGAGAAGTGGATATTCTAGAGTATGTGGGTAGGGAGCCACATATGGTCTTTAATTCATTGCACACTACAGATAGCCATGGGAATACCATAAATACAAAGAAAACAAGGATTGATGATATAGAGGAAAGTTTCCATACGTATGCAATGGATTGGGCACCGAAAAAGATTGAATTTTTTGTAGATGAGAATTTAATGTACACTTTTAATCCAAAGGAAAGAACAGAAGAAGTCTGGCCTTTTAAACAGCCCTTCTATTTAATAATAAATATGGCAATAGGGGGTAATTTTGGAGGCCCAGAAGTAGATGATAGTATCTTTCCCCAAGATTTTGTCATTGATTATATTAAAGTTTATCAAATAAATTAAATGTGAGGTACAGCCTAGATATTATCCAATTGGTTTTCTTCTCTTTTTTTTGCACTGAAATTTAAAATACAAAAAGATGCGTAAATTTTAATCATTTAACTTTTTAAGGTTGTCAATATTATAATAACCTCCTTTGTTTTCTTTTCTTTTAAGTGATTGACCAATAATCAAGTGTGCAACATTGCTCATGTTTCTTAATTCGCAGAGCGTAGTGGTTATTTTTGCTTTTTTGTAGAGATCTTCAATCTCATTATAAATTAAATCCAAATGGGAAATAGCTTTTGTTAAACGGTCATTGCTTCGTACAATACCTACATAATCTCTCATTAAAGCTTGTAGTTTTGTGAGGTTGTGACGTATTAGAATATGTTCTTTGGGAATACTTGTTCCTTTATCATCCCAATTGGGAATGGTTGGTTGTATTGGCTTTGGTGGGTTTGTATTGAGGTAGTTGAAAATATTATGTGCATAGACCAAAGCTTCCAATAAAGAGTTTGATGCCAATCTATTGGCGCCATGTAATCCAGTTCTGGAGCATTCGCCACAGGCAAACAAATTGTTGATAGAAGTTTTACCATCCTTATCCACTGCAATACCGCCACATAGGTAATGAGCAGCCGGAACAACAGGAATCCAGTCTTCTTCAATATTAATATGATATTCTATACATTTTTCATAAATGTTTGGAAAATGTTTCTTGAAAATATCGATATCAAGATGGGTACAATCCAAAAAAACATGGGTGTCCCCAGTTTTCTTTAACTCATTATCAATACTTTGAGATACAATATCCCTAGAGGCCAATTCGGCCCTTTTATCATAATCGGGCATAAACCTATACCCATTTTTATTGCGCAAATAAGCACCAAACCCTCTAACAGCTTCAGATATCAAAAAAGAAGACCTTTTCTCCGCATTGTAAAGTGCAGTAGGATGAAACTGGATAAACTCCATATCCTTAATTTTGGCTTTTGCCCTATATGCCATAGCTATGCCATCTCCAGTGGCAATGGTCGGGTTTGTAGTGTGCCCGTATATATGGCCAATACCTCCTGTTGCCAACAAAATGCTCTCAGCTTGAATGGTAAGAATTTCCCCTGTCTTTTGATTTAAAACATAAGCTCCGTAGCAGGATGTTTTTTCTGGGTTTAGATTTTCTAAATGGTGCCCAGTGGTGATTAGATCTATTGCAAAATGATGCGATAAAAGCGTAATATTGCTTAATTGGTGGACACGTTGTAACAATGTCCTTTCTATTTCATGGCCTGTTATATCCTTATGGTGTACCACTCTATATTCTGAATGTCCTCCTTCTTTCCCCAGATCAAAATTGCCTTGGGAGTCCAGATCAAAATTAGCTCCCCAAAGTATTAATTCCTTGAGTCGTTGAGGCCCTTTGTTTATTACCATTTCCACAACTGCCCTATCACAGAGTCCGTCACCGGCGATAAGTGTATCTTGAATATGTTTTTGAAAAGAATCTTCTTCAGAATCCAACACCACCGCTACACCTCCCTGAGCATATTTAGTGCTAGATTCATCTTCATTCCTTTTGGTGATTATGACAACATTTTTAGCAGGATTTTTTTCTGCTATTTTAATGGCAAAAGTAAGCCCGGCTATACCAGACCCTATCACTAAAAAATTTGTTGTTATCATTGTTATTTTGAAAGGTTCAACATGCGTTGAATTGGGATTAAAGCTTTTTTTCTGATGTTTATGGCAACATCTATTTGTGGGCTTTCATTTAATAAACAATCGTGTAATTTCTGCAATGTATTTACTTTCATATAGCCACACTCACTACAAGAACAGCTATTGTCTTCTTCGGCCGGAGCAGGGATTAATTTGGTATTGGGAACCTCTTCTTTCATTTTGTGTAAAATACCGGCTTCCGTGGCAACAATAAACTTTTCTTGGGGATGTTTTTTTACATAGTCTATCATTCCTGACGTAGAACCAATATAAGTGGCCGTTTTTAATATGTGTTCTTCAGATTCAGGATGGGCAATAATCACGGCATCCGGATGTTCTTGATAGAGTGCCAACAATTTATCTATACAGAAAGCTTCATGTACTATACAACTACCATCCCATAGCAACATGTCCCTGCCTGTCTCTTTTATAATATACTTCCCCAAATTTTTATCAGGAGCAAAAATGATGGGCTTGTCCTTTGGGATGGATTCTACAATTTTTAAGGCATTTGATGAAGTGCAAACAATATCTGTCATGGCTTTTATTTCTGCACTACAGTTTATGTAAGTAATAACAATGTGATCGGGATGCGCTTCTACAAATTTACCAAAAGCATCTGGAGGACAAGAATCTGCCAATGAACATCCAGCATCTAAATCTGGTAGGACAACTGTCTTTTCAGGGTTTAGTATTTTTGCCGTTTCTGCCATAAAATGAACCCCTGCAAACACAATGATTTCTGCATCTGTTTCTGCTGCTTTTTGTGACAGTCCTAAGCTATCTCCTACATAATCAGCTATTTCCTGTATTTCAGGTCGTTGGTAATAATGTGCCAAAATAATGGCCTTTTTTTCCTTTTTTAGTTTTGCTATTCTCTTTTTTAAATCCATTTTCAGGGTTTTGAAGCATTTTTCAGTTTTATGTTTTTTCGTATAGTAAGTTAAATGATATATGGGGATATAAAGTTAGTGTGGTAATTTGTTTTTTAATAATCCATAAACAAAAGTTCCCAATATTGCCGCAGCTATCATAATAACCATACTAAATACCCCTGTGCCCAATAAAATATACATAGGTCCAGGGCAAGCACCGGCCAGTGCCCATCCCAAACCAAAAATGGTTCCTCCCAGAATGTAACGAACAAGGCCTTTTTCCTTTATTGGTAAATTAATAATATCACCTTCAATGTTTTTGGTTTTGGACTTCTTAAAAAACCATATAAAAAATACTCCAAGAAAAACGGCAGAACCAATAATGCCATACATGTGAAAAGATTGAAACTTGAACATTTCAAAAATCCTGTACCAAGAAACGGCTTCAGATTTTGCTAAAACAATTCCAAAGAAAATACCGACGAGTAAAAATTTTAAATATTTCATGCTCCAAAAATTAGGGGTAATAAAAAATGGGTCATCAGTAATCCGCCAATAAAGAATCCTATAACAGCAATTAAGGAAGGTAACTGTAAGTTGCTTAACCCCGTTATGGCATGCCCAGAGGTGCAACCATTTGCATATCTAGTTCCAAAACCCACTAAAAAACCACCAATGATAAGAATGGACAATCCTTTAATGCTCAATACGCTTTCCCAACTATAAATTTCTGGAGGCAATAGATTTTCTCCTGCATTGGCAAAACCCAATATTTCTAAATCTTTTATTGTTTCGGTACTCAAGGCAATAACAGAGTTGTCAGATAAAAAATGAACGGCTATGAACCCACCAATAACCGCTCCCAGTATCACTGTTAGATTCCAGCGTTGCGATTTCCAATCAAACTTAAAAAAATCTGCATATTTTCCGGCTCCACCAATACTGCACAACGTTCTTAGATTGGAAGACATGCCAAAGGTTTTTCCAAAATAAGCAAGTACTAGCATTACCAAAGCAATTAAAGGACCTGAAACGTACCAAGGCCATGGTTTTAATATAAAATCCATTTACTGTTGTTTTTTGCAAATATAAGGGTGTTGAATAATGAAACGTAGTTAAAATTGTTTGAATTTTGTAGTAGAATTAGATGGGAGAATATATTAAAAGACCTCATTCTTGTATTCAACAATATGAATGACCATGATGTTTTTGCCTACATTTTCAATGTCGCTTATATATTTTTGGTTTTTAAATTGAAAAAAGCAAATCTCTCCCTTTTCTATTTTATACATGCGTATGGTACCATCTGCACAATGAGATACTGTTTGCCCGCCAGATAGGCAGGTCCAACTATAATTAGTGCTTTTTTTAGAAAAAGGCAACCGTTCACCAGGTGATAAGGTTATGTCCCAAAGTTTTATATAATCATTTTCAAAAAGGAGGTTGGCTCCAGTAAAAGACTCACCAATGGGGTCATTTCTTAATTCTTTTAGTGTGGATGATTTCCAATTTTTAAAACAGCCTGAGGGGTTTATTTCTACAGTCTTCAATGTGTGTTGGTTTGGTGTTCTAAAATTAGGCTTTAAATAGAAAACAAAAAAGAATCCTGTAGTGAGAATATCGCTACAGGATTCTTTGTTTTTTTGTGACCTGGACAAGATTCAGAACTGTTGTCTGTGCCCTTTTGTTTACAAGGTCTATGCTAAATGCTATGCTTTGTGTTGACGAATTGTGAACAAGAAGTATCATTCAATACTTCGATTAAGTATTTCATCCAGTATAAATGTACATGTTTTTGGTATTATTTAAACAAGAGAATATTATCCTTTTATCTGCTTGAAAGGATACTTTACTTTTTCATCTTTTTTAGTCTAGTTTGATATGCCGTAGATAGTTTCGTTTGGTTTTATCGTTTAAATAAGATGCTTCTATTTTTTCTGAATTTGAAAGTAGTTTATTAAAAATCTCGTCTTTTTGCTTTTTACTCAGTCCAGCTTTATCAGCAAGTAAACTGAATTGAACCCGGACACCCCCTTTTGCACTGTTTTTTGGCAATAGTTTATCCTCTAATGCAAAATCTGAATCTTCAATATGTATTCGAGTATTTAACAGGTCATAGGCTGGGCTCAATCGAAATTCCCCTAAAGGAGTTTCTATTAATGAGAAGTTTTTGAAATGAGCATCACCATTTGAGAACAGGTAATTAAAAACAAGTAATAAAAAGAGTTTTGGAGCTTCCAATTGATAAGCAGGCAAGTGTATTTTCATTAGATTGAACATTTCTAGATAATTACCAAGGTATTTGTAATTCTCGCCATGCGTTTGGGGAGTACGGCCTGCCAATGAAGCAAAATCTTCTTTAGCCAATTTACTGCCGTCCTCTTTTACATCAAATCGTTTGGTAATATAAGCTGGTTCCCCATTCTTGAAGAAGATCAATGCGTTTGACCTTACAGGCTCGTATAGGAGTGGAATCTATAAATGATGTTCCCGTACATTGCCCCAAACAACAGGTTTTTATATACAAGGTCAAAGGCAACATATTGGCTAGCATTAACTCTACGAACCTGTTGTGGGAGACCGTATTTGGAATTTTTTTTAGGCGCTTTTGTACATAAGAAAGATAAAAATATTTAAAGGTACTTATGCCACTTAAATGAAACAGAACAGTTATGGCTGCTGCCTCGCTCACAGACATAGTAAAAGCTCTATTTCTGGTCTTTTTACCAGTTGATAGCAATCTTTTTTGTAGTGCAGGTTCAAAAACAATACAAAAATCATCAATAGAACAGAAAATTTCAGTAATTTTATTCGTAGAGATTATAAGCAGAATTTGTTTTAATATATTGAACATAAGCACTTTAATATACTGAATATTCTGCTTTTTTTGTGTAGAAAATAGATCTTCTTACGTTGAACACAGGTTGTTACGTATTACCGAGAAGAATATGTGCGTAATATGGCCAGAGTAAATAGCGAACAGCATGTAACCGTTAAAAAGCAATAAATATAAACATATGAAAAGAATATTTTTATTAGGCCTCGTTCTAATTTTGGTTTCTTGCAATAAGAAAGTAAACAAAAATAATGTAAAAGAAAATGGATCAAAAACAAGTTCTCCGAACATCGTTATAATTTATCTTGATGATCTAGGTTATGGAGATGTAAGCTCATACGGTGCCACAGAGCTTCAAACACCAAACATAGATGCATTGGCCTCTAGTGGGATTAAATTTACCAATGGGTATGCTTCATCTGCAACATGTACTCCTAGCAGATATGCATTGCTTACAGGTGTATACCCTTGGAGAAATAAAGATGCTAAAATATTGTCAGGTACAGCACCATTGTTAATTAGTACAGAACAAAACACGCTACCAAAATTACTAAAAAATGTAGGTTACCAAACTGCTATAATTGGCAAATGGCATTTAGGATTGGGTACAGGTGTTATAAATTGGAATGAACGAATTTCTCCCGGTCCTAATGAAGTTGGATTTGAGGAATCTTATATTTTAGCAGCAACTCAAGATCGTGTTCCAACTGTTTATATAGAAAATGGTTACGTTGCCGGATTAGATGCTAACGACCCTATTGAAGTAGATTATAAAAATAATTTTGAAGGAGAGCCTACAGCAATTACAAATCCAGAATTACTAACCATGAAATGGCATTATGGCCATAATAATAGCGTTGTTAATGGCATACCAAGAATTGGGTATATGAAAGGTGGTGAATCTGCAAAATGGAGCGATGTAGATATGGCTGACAACTTTTTAACTAAAGCTCAAGATTATGTAAAATCTCATAAAGAAAAGCCTTTCTTTTTATACTATGCAATGCAACAACCACATGTACCTAGAACACCACACCCTAGATTTGTTGGAAAATCTGGTTTAGGTCCAAGAGGAGATGTTATTGTAGAAGCAGATTGGTGTATTGGGGAATTTATGAAAACCTTAAAAGAAGAAGGTATCTTAGAAAATACACTAGTCATTTTTTCTAGTGATAATGGCCCTGTATTAAATGATGGATACTATGATGATGCTGTAGAAAAAATTGGAAACCATGACCCAAAAGGAGGGCTGCGAGGCGGTAAATACAGTTTATTCGAAGCTGGTACTAGAGTGCCTTTTATCACCTATTGGAAAGGGACTATTAAACCTGGAATATCTAACGCTATAGTTTGTCAAATGGATTTACTAGCCTCTATTGCGAACTTAGTTGGAACAGAAGAAAACACTACCGATAGTAAAGACCTATTAAATGTTCTATTGGGTAAAAGTGACCAGGGAAGAGAGAATTTAGTACTGGAAGCAACCACAAGAACAGCCCTAAGAAGTGGTGATTGGTTGATGATACCTCCATATAAAGCTCCAGCTTATAACAAACAAGTAGGTATAGAAATGGGGAATGCAAAAGAATATCAGCTCTATAATTTGAAAGATGATCTTGCACAAAAAGAAAACCTTGCAAAGTCTAATCCTGAAAAACTAGAAGAAATGATTAAAACTTATGAAGTAATAAGAGGTAAAAATAATTCAAAAATTCAGCAGTTAGAATTAAAATAAAGAATATATTAGATACAGCCAGAGTATATGTAGGTCAGGCAAAATTTCTTGTTGCGGTTGACTGTATTGTGTTTGGTTTCGACTCACAACATTAAGCACGTAATCCCATAACATCGTAATACAGACGTTCTATGCGCTTGTGGTTGACCCTATATCCTTTATCCATGGTAAGGCCAAGTATATACATACGTTTTACGAACTGCAAAGCATTTTCTTCGCGATCTGCACCGTTTAAAAACAGTTCGTATGTATGAAAATTTTCAAAAGTAGTAGCTGGCTCTAAATCTATATCTGGTCCAACAGCCAATTTACTTTCTAATAAACAAGGGCTTTCCATTTTCCAATTGACTTGCGAAGTATAGGCTGAATCAGCTTCCCAAAAAGTGGTCACATTTGATTCACCCGAAGTAAACCCTCCAAAGGCATAATCACTTTCAACATGCAGATTGGGGCACTTCCATTCACGAGGAGTATCCACAGGGTTTTCCACTTCAGGAAATGCCAGTATTTCACTTTTAAATTCAGTAATATTTATAGGTGTTTCTTTAGTACATGACAAAAATACAATCTATTGAAAATCAACAGATTAAACGTT
>CAYNLI010000073.1:0-15060 GCA_964398035.1 uncultured Flavobacteriaceae bacterium
GAGCCTTTGTTCCCAGCACCTGGGCGTTGGTCTTGGTCTTTTGACCACTTCTTGTAGTTCGCAATCTAACCCAACTATTATTGAAATACGATACGGTTCCCAACTTGGAGAGTGTGAAGGCTATTGTTACTCTGAAATGGTCTATACCGAACATATAGAAAAAAATATCAATAAAGCTTGGGGTGACACCATTTTAAACCCAACAAAAAAGATGCTACAAACCAAATGGACACATCTGACAACGGCTATAAACCTTTCTGATTTCTATTCTCTTGAACCTACCATTGGTTGTCCAGATTGTGTGGATGGTGGTGAAAGTTGGATAACAATAGAAACAAATGAAAAATCTTATAAAGTACGTTATGAATATGGAGAGGTACCAAAACCAATGACCAACCTTGTAGCGATAATAGAAAAATTGTGAAACAACATTACAATGTATAACTTCATAAAAACACAATACAATGAAAGAATATAAATTTTGCCAAAGTTGTGGCATGCCAAAAAGCAAGGACAAGGGAAATGGTGGAACAGAAAAAGATGGTTCAAAATCTGATACATACTGTTCTTATTGTTATCAAAATGGTGAGTTTAATATGAAGTCAGAGATTGACACTGCACAGAAAATGCAAAAAATGTGCATTAAAATGATGAAAAAAGAAGGTATGAACGGTGTTTTTGCCTGGCTTATGACCCGTGGCATTCCAAGATTAGAGCGATGGAAATAAATATGGCACTACGTTTCATAATACAACCGTTACCATAACAAAGTTCTAAAAAAGAACTATTATTTTTATACCTTAGAAAAAATTTTCAACATGAAAACCACTGGTGTATGTATTGCCCTATTTGCTTCCGTCTTATTTTTAAGTTTTATTGCCCCTGATAAACAAAATGAAAAAAACACGAACATAAACATGTCCATAAAAAACGATAGTGTGTTGAGGCATGTGGTCTTATTTAAGTTTAAAGAAGGTACCGCAGCTGAAAAAATAAAAATAGCGGAAGAAGCATTTAATGCCTTGCCCTCTAAAATACCACAGATCATTTCTTATGAATGGGGATTGAACAATAGCCCAGAAGGCTTGGACAAAGGCTTTACTCACTGTTATTTCTTGACTTTTGCCAGTGAGGAAGGTCGAGCAATTTATTTGCCACATCCAGATCATAAAGCCTTTGGTGCTACTTTAGGTGATATTCTTGATGATGTTTTAGTGGTTGATTACTGGGCCTCTCCCGAGGCTACAAAGTAGTTTCGCCCTCTCCAAAGGAAAGGTAAAAGAAAAGTGTCATTTCGAAATGAAGAATGATTGAGAAATCTAAAAAAACTAGATTTCTCGTTGCTCTTACAGGCGTTGTCGAAAATACAAAACGTGTTCCAAATCGTCTTTGCGAGTACAACGAATAGATGTCTGTTCAAGCGGAGTCGAGAACTATTAAACCTATAGAAAGACCCAAGGAATCAACAAACGAACTATATATTTGGGCTATTTAAGATTGCCTTATTTATTTTCTTGATCAATGCCGGTCCTTCATAAATAAAGCCTGTCCAAAGCTGTACAAGGGTAGCTCCTGCATTTAATTTCTCTAAAGCATCTTCTGGCGAGTGAATTCCGCCAACGCCAATAATGGGAAAGGCTTTATTACTTTTCTCAGATAAAAACCGAATGACCTCTGTACTTCTTTCTGTCAAAGGTTTTCCGCTTAATCCACCATTTTCTTTGGTCAAGTTTTCATTAGAGTTTAAACCCTCTCTGGAAATTGTGGTATTGGTGGCAATGACCCCATCAATTTTAGAATCTTTCACAATTTGTATAATATCCAAAAGTTGTTCATTGGTTAGGTCTGGCGCTATTTTTAAAAGAATCGGTTTGCCATTGTTTCCCAACTTTTTGGCGTACTTCTCGTTTTCTTTTTTCAACTCCGTCAATAATGCGGTCAGAGGTTTTTTGTCCTGTAATTCCCGTAACCCTGGTGTATTGGGAGAGCTTACATTCACTACAAAGTAGTCTACATGGTCATATAACGCATTAAAACAGATGAGATAGTCCTTTACTGCCTCATCATTGGGTGTTACCTTGTTCTTGCCAATATTACCCCCAATAAGCACTTTATGCTCTTTCTTTAACTGTGCTACGGCAGAGAGTACTCCTTCATTATTAAATCCCATTCGGTTGATAATGGCCTTATCTGCTTTTAGCCTAAACAATCTTTTTTTAGGATTTCCATCTTGTGGTTTTGGGGTCAACGTCCCTATTTCTATAAAACCAAAGCCAAAATTGGAAAGTTCATTGTACAACAGTGCATTTTTATCGAACCCAGCAGCAAGGCCTACAGGGTTTTTAAATTTTAATCCAAAAACTTCCCGTTCCAATCTTTTATCTTCAATAGTATAAATAGCTTTAAAAATTCCTGAGAAACCAATTTTAGAAAGAAATTTAATAGCAGAAAATGTAAGGTAGTGTACTTTTTCTGGATCAATTAAGAAAAAAATTGGACGAATAAGGAGTTTATACATAAATCAAATTAGTTTGTACAAAAATACGAACTCCATTTAAGACATAAATATAAAATCAATCAATTTTAGATTTGAACTAGTTCATTATCCACTTGATAAAATAGCATACATATAAACATTATTTTTGATGAAAATTTCCTGATGCAAAAACTCATAGACCGTTTCTTAAGTTATGTTACTATTGATACTCAAAGTGATTCCAATTCCAAAGCAACTCCCAGTACAAAAAAGCAATGGGACTTGGCCAATCTTTTGGTCAAAGAGTTAAAAGAAATAGGAATGAAAAATATTTCTATTGATGAGAAAGCATATATCATGGCCACTCTCCCAAGCAACATAGAAAAAGAAGTGCCTACCATTGGGTTTATTTCCCATTTTGATACTTCACCAGATTTTTCTGGAACCAACGTCAATCCTCAAATCATAACAGCCTATGATGGAAAAGATATTGTACTGAATGAAAAAGAAAATATTATCCTTTCTCCTGATTATTTTGAAGATTTGCTTTTATACAAAGGGCAAACCTTGATTACAACAGATGGCACAACGCTTTTAGGAGCTGATGATAAAGCTGGTATTGCTGAAATTATAACAGCTATGGATTATTTAATCCAGCATCCCAAAATAAAGCATGGAAAAATAAGAATAGGTTTTACACCTGATGAAGAAATTGGTCGCGGTGCCCATCAATTCAATGTAGAAAAATTTGGTGCAGATTGGGCGTATACCATCGATGGAAGTCAAGTTGGCGAATTGGAATATGAAAATTTCAATGCCGCAGGAGCCAAAGTAACCATAAAGGGGAAAAGTATACACCCTGGTTATGCCCGAGGAAAAATGGTAAATGCTATTGGCATAGCCAATGAGTTTATGAGCTTAATGCCATTGGGAGAAATTCCAGAACATACTTGGCGTAGAGAAGGTTTTTTTCACATACACCATATTAAAGGGGAAATAGAACATGCGGAATTGGAAATGATCGTTAGGTACCATGATAAAGACAGGTTTGAGGAACGAAAATTAATGTTGCATAAAATAACGGAACAACTGAATTCTAAATATGGGGATTGCATCACCCTAGAACTCAATGACCAATACTTTAATATGCGAGAAAAAATAGAACCCGTTTTTCATATTGTAGAAATTGCCAAAGAAGCCATGGAGGCTACAGGCATAGAACCTATAATAAAACCCATTCGCGGGGGCACGGACGGGTCGCAATTAAGTTTTATGGGGCTGCCATGCCCTAATATTTTTGCTGGCGGGCATAATTTTCATGGGAAGTATGAGTATGTCCCTGTAGAAAGCATGCAAAAGGCCGTTGATGTTATTGTAAAAATTTGTGAACTTGTTTGCAAGTAAAAATTAATTTTCATGGACAAGTCTGAAAAAGTTGCGTCTTATTATGAAGAACAACATCGTTTTAAGGAAAGCATTGGTGTCTTACGGCAATTAGCCTTAGAAGCCAATCTTGATGAAACATATAAATGGAATTTCCCAACCTATACCTTGAACAGCAAAAATGTGTTGTCCATATGCAAGTTCAAAAATCATTTTGGCCTTTGGTTCTTCAATGGTGTGTTTTTAAAAGATACAAAAAAAGTGCTGAAAAATCCCCAAGAAGGAAAAACCCAAGGTATGAGGCATTGGAAATTCAATCCTATAGAAGATATTGATAAAATCTCTGTTCTTTCCTATATACAAGAAGCCGTTGAAAATCAGAAAAAAGGATTGACCATTATTGCAAAAAGAAGTGAAAAGAAAAACTTGGTAATTCCTTCATTACTTACTGAAGCTCTAAACAATGAAACTGAGTTGAAAAAAGATTTTGAAAATTTAACCCCATACAAGCAGCGTGAATATTGTGAATACATAATTTCTGCAAAACAAGAAAAAACAAAAGTGTCACGCTTGCAAAAAATACTTCCCATGATTAAAAATGGTGCTGGGTTAAATGGCAGGTACCGTTGTTAAAATAAAAAAAACAGCAACCCAATGGATTGCTGTTGTTCTAATAAATCATAAGAAATACTTATTTTTTCTTCTCTACAGGATTTAATTTTTTACTCAAGTCCATAGAAATGGCAGAACGGTCAAACTTAAGTCGGCCGGCCATAGTTTCAATAACACAGGAAGCATCCTTGTCATTAAGTTCTACAATCTTACCGTGAAGACCACTTCTAGTAATTATTTTATCTCCTTTTTTTAATGCTGACGCATATTTTTTTTCGTCTTTTTGACGCTTCATCTGTGGGCGAATCATAAAAAAATAAGCTACCACAAATATTAATATCAGCGGAAGAAATGGATATTGTTCTAACATATTATCTTAACTATCTTTTAATTGGTTACAGCTTTTAATGGTCCAGCAGCTTGCACAGCACCAGCTCTTGGGTTAACAAAAGCTTTGATTCTCAAAACTTCAGAACCTCTTTCTGTATTTGCAGTTACTGTTATCGTTTTTGTTATTTGGTTTTGTCCAGAGCCGTTAAATTTCACCATTAACTCTCCTGTTTCTCCTGGAGCTATAGGCTCTTTTGGAGGATCGGGGATTGTACACCCACAGCTACTTTTGGCATCTGTGATAATCAATGGTGCATTACCCGTATTGGTAAATACAAAAGCAACTTCTTGTGGTGTTCCTTGATCAATAACTCCAAAGTCGTGCTCTGATTTTTCAAAAGTCATTATTGGTAATTTTCTTGCTGAAGCATCTCTTTGCGAAGCTACTTCTACATTAGCCGCATTTACTTTACTAGATGCGTTTTCCTTACAGGAAACAAAGGCTAACATTGAAGCTACGCCTAAAACTAAACATACTTTTTTCATGAATTTGGTTTTTATATTGCAGTAAAATTAGGGAATTTTAATTTATAACAATCCTCTTCCCAATTTTTTTAACTTTCCGTTAGCTTTATATTCCCTTACCAATTTATCTAAAATACCGTTGATAAAAATGCTGCTCTTGGGTGTGGAATACTCTTTGGCTATCTCTATATACTCATTTATAGTGACCCTTTCTGGTATGGATGGAAAATTGAGCAGCTCACAAATGGCCATCTTAAGAAGAATGGAATCTACTTCTGCTATCCTATCCTTGTCCCAATTTGGCGTTTTACCATCAATCTCATTTTCCCACTCTGTATTTCTCAATAAAGTCTTGGTCAATAATTTTTGAGCAAACTCCATATCTTCTTGGTCTTTCAATAATTTAGGAAGAAAAAAAGATTCATCCTGATCTTGTTTCACCTTTTTAAACTGTTTTAAAAGAAATGTGTTCACAATAGGAATATCATCTACCCATGTTAATTTATCATCCTCAAAATAATCATAGATTTTCTCGTTGGGTGCTATAATATTTTTGAACAAATCAAGAATAAGTTCTTTGTCTTCTTCATAACTACAATCACCAGAAAGCATGTACTTGGTATAAGGCTCACTTTCTACAATTTCTTTGTATATAATTTTTATGTACTCTTCATTTAAGTACCAATTTTTCAATCTCTTTTTAGCCAGTGCATCTTTAAGAGGTTTATTGGTTGCTATTTGGGACAAAAGGGCATTGTCTATAAACTTTTTCTGATTAGGGTATTTATCGGACGCTGTGACCAAATACTTTTTTGAAGAAAGTTGTACATTGCTTTCTGCCAATTGCCTTACTTCAATCAACAGGCTCAACATTAATAAGTAAAGGGAATACATATTCTCTATACTCACTTTTAAAAACTTCTCTTGTTTTTCCAAAGAGTCGTCATGGGATTGGGTCAGTGCATAAACACATTGCATTACTTTAACCCGGATATGCCTTCTTGTGAGCATTTTAAAGAACTTTTTCTAGAACATGTTAAACGTAGGCGCAAAAATAGTGTTATAATTTAAATCCTGACCAATTCCTTTTACAATCTTATATATTTTATAACATTTAATTTACCATCAAACTACTATATTTGATGCTTTTGTAAAACATCTAATTATTTTTGCAATCCAACTGGATGAAAGAACTAAAACATCTAAACAAATACTTTAAAAAATACTGGGTCAAACTTCTACTTGGTGTAATCATTACTATCATTGCGCGTATTTTTTCTTTGGTGATGCCCTCATACGTTAAGAAATCTTTTGAAGTAGTGGAAGGGTTCATAGGCAAAACCATAGCAGAGACTGAGGCAAAAGACCTTTTATTGGAATATATTTTAATTATTCTAGGCACTACATTTCTATCCGGTGCTTTTACTTTTTTAATGCGGCAGACTATTATAAATGTATCTCGTTATATAGAATATGACTTAAAAAATGAAATATATGACCATTACCAATTTCTTAATCTAAATTTCTACAAAAAAAATAGAACAGGGGATCTTATGAACCGCATAAGTGAAGATGTTGGTCAGGTAAGAATGTATGCAGGACCTGCAGTTATGTATGGAATAAACGCCCTAACCTTATTTGGGTGTTTAATTCCATTAATGTTCATAAAGGCACCCACACTTGCACTATACACCATACTTCCTTTCCCAATACTTTCTTTTTTAATTTATAAAATCAGTAAAATTATACATATACGCAGCACCAAGGTTCAGGAATTCCTATCCACTTTATCCACCTTTACCCAAGAGTCATTTTCAGGAATATCCATTATCAAAGCGTATGGTCTTGAACCAAAAATCAATAAAGAAGTTAACACTTTGGCTATTGAAGGAAAGGATAAAAGCATGGATTTGGCCAAAATAAATGCTTGGTTTTTCCCTTTAATGATACTTCTTATTGGCATAAGTAACATATTTGTTATATACATTGGCGGTAAGCAATATATTAGCGGAGAAATAGACTCTATTGGAACCATTGCAGAATTTGTCCTGTACGTTAATATGCTTACTTGGCCAGTTGCAATTGTAGGGTGGCTCACATCTATTGTACAACGGGCAGCTGCATCACAAGAACGAATAAATGAATTCTTGAATCAACAGCCAACCATAAAAAATGAAGTTGAGAAAGAAACCCCAATCAAAGGAAAAATAGAATTTAAAAATGTTTCCTTTACCTATGAAGATACCAACATCACTGCTCTAAATAATATATCTTTTATTATCAATAAAGGGGAAACTGTTGCCATTATTGGAAAAACAGGTTCTGGAAAATCATCTATACTAGATTTAATCGCCCGTTTGTATGATACTACATCTGGAGAAATATTAATTGATAATATAAGGATAGAGGAATTAAACTTAAATAGTTTAAGAAAAGGAGTTGGTGTTGTTCCCCAAGATGCTTTCCTTTTTTCTGACACTTTAAAAAACAATATAAAATTCGGAAAAGAAAATGCTACAGATCAAGAAATAATTGAAGTTGCAAAAATGGCTGTAGTACATAATAATATTATGGATTTCTCCAAAAAATACGAAACTGTTTTAGGGGAAAGAGGAATAACGCTGAGTGGAGGACAAAAACAAAGAGTTTCCATTGCAAGGGCTCTTCTTAAAAATCCTGAAATTTATTTGTTTGATGATTGCCTTTCGGCAGTAGATACAGAAACTGAAGAGGAAATATTGAACAATCTTAAAAAAACTTCTAAAAACAAGACTACTTTAATAGTAAGCCATAGGGTTTCCTCTGCAAAAAATGCTGACAAAATCATTGTTTTAGAAAATGGAAAAATCATCCAAGAAGGAAGTCATAATGTATTAATGAATAAAGATGGATATTACAAACAATTGTATTACCACCAATTATCAGAGAAAGAAAATTAGAAAAATGTTGTAGGATTAGCTTTTTTTTTACACTTTTGGAGATTAACCAAAAGTACCCCCACTAACTATAACTACATAAAAATGAGTGAAAAAGAATTAATGGATCAAGAAGAAATATATTCCAAGGTTCTAAGGGCTGGCAGAAGAACATATTTTTTTGATGTAAGAAGTACTAAGGCTGGTGATTATTATTTAACGATTACCGAGAGTAAAAAATTTACACATGATGACGGATCATTTCATTATAAAAAGCATAAAATATATCTTTATAAAGAGGATTTTAGCTCCTTTAGAGAAATCATGAATGAAATGATGGATTATATAATTGATGAGAAAGGGACAGAAGTTATTTCTGAACGTCATCAAAAAGATTTTAAGAAAGAAGATTCTATTGAAAATGGAGAGGCAACTTCCGATAATAGTTTTACAGATGTTGATTTTGATGACATCTAACTTTTTCTTTTTTAAACAAACTATAAAACGACCCTTTATACATGGGTCGTTTTTGTTTTTAAATTTACAACCAAGCATATATGAAAAAACTATTACTTCTTATCGTAGTC
This sequence comes from uncultured Flavobacteriaceae bacterium, assembly GCA_964398035.1. Lineage (GTDB taxonomy): Bacteria > Bacteroidota > Bacteroidia > Flavobacteriales > Flavobacteriaceae > Saonia. The sequence continues at coordinate 8,829 of CAYNLI010000073.1, forward strand.
AGTATTTTTGGAACTTTATCTGCCCAAGAAACATTTGATTTAAATTATTATCTGCCTCAAAACGTTTCATACAACAAAGAGATTCCCACACCAAAAGAGATTATAGGGCATGAAGTAGGTGAATGGCATGTAACCCATGACAAGCTTATGTTCTATATGCAAACCTTGGCCAATGCAAGTGACCGAATTACAATAGAAAATAGAGGGGAAACTTATGAAGGCAGGCCAATTTTACTATTGACCATAACTTCTCCAAAAAATCATAAAAACATAGAAACAATACAAAAGAACCATATTGCTCTTTCTGAAAGCAATAGCAGTTCTATGGCAACCTCTGATATGCCCATAGTTGTTTACCAAGGATTTTCCATCCATGGAAATGAACCTAGTGGGGCAAATGCTGGATTGGCTTATGCCTATTACCTTGCTGCGGCAGAAGGTAAGGAAATAGATGAATTATTGGATAATATGGTTATCCTAATGGATCCCTCATATAATCCTGATGGGCTTCAACGTTTTGCCTATTGGGCAAATACAAATAGGAGCAACAACCTAAATTCTGATTCCAATGATAGGGAGTACCATGAAGTTTGGCCTGGTGGTAGAACTAACCATTATTGGTTTGATCTAAACCGTGATTGGCTACCAGTACAATTGCCAGAAAGTAGAGCCCGTATTAAGACGTTTCATAAGTGGTTGCCCAATATTTTAACGGATCACCATGAAATGGGCACAAATTCCACCTTCTTTTTTCAACCTGGTGAACCAATGAGAGTGCACCCATTGACCCCAAAATTAAACCAAGAACTTACTGCTGAAATAGGAACTTACCACATAAAGGCTTTAGATAAAATAGGGTCATTGTATTATTCACAAGAAGGTTATGACGATTACTTTTATGGAAAAGGTTCAACTTTCCCAGATGTAAACGGAAGCATAGGTATTCTTTTTGAACAAGGAAGCTCTAGAGGACACATCCAAGAAACAGAAAACGGCACCTTGACTTTCCCATTTACAATACGCAATCAATTTACTGCAGCATTGTCCACTATTGATGCCGCTAAAAACATGCGTTCAAAAATTTTAAACTACCAGCGAACCTTTTACAAAAATATGAGGAGTGAAGCTATCCGTTCTAAATCCAAAGCCATCATTTTTGGAGATAACAAGGATGCAGCAAAAACATGGCACTTGGCAGAAATTCTAACTCGGCATAAAATAAAATTCAATGAATTGGATAATGATATCACCATAGCTGGAAAAACATATAAAAAAGGAAGCAGCTATGTAGTACCCATGAACCAAAAAAACCCATACCTCATCAAGGCTATGTTCGAGAAAAGAACAACTTTTACAGACAGTATTTTCTATGACATCTCTGCTTGGACATTTCCTTTAGCTTTTAATGTGGATTATACAGAAGTAAACTCACTTGCAAATGCTGGAGCAGAAGTAAAAAACCTTGCCCCTTTAACGGGAACCATAAATAAGCAAAGTGATTATGCCTATCTATTTCAATGGCATGAATACTATACCCCAAAAGCCTTAAACAAAATAGTCAATAAAGGAATTAGGGCAAAAGTGGCAAAATCTCAATTTACATTAAATGGCAAGAAATATGACTATGGCACAATCATGGTTCCTGTGCAAAATCAAAAATTGAATTCTAAAGAACTTTATGCGTTTTTGACCAAAGTGGCCAAGGAAAGTAAAATAAATATAGACGGAGTAGGAACAGGGCACACTGTAGGGATTGATTTGGGCAGTAATGACTTTGACCCTATTAAAAAACAAAAAGTAGCACTATTGGTTGGTAAAGGTGTACGATCTTACGACGCTGGAGAAATCTGGCATTTGTTTGACCAGCGTTATGACATGAAAATCACCAAACTTGATGTGGATTATTTCAATAGAGTTGATTTAAGCATATATACGGACATTATTATACCTAGTTCTTGGGGAAGTGGTGCATTGAACAAAAATGGAATTAATAAACTAAAAGAATGGGTCAAAGATGGCGGAACTGTCATTGGTTATAGAAATGTAGCTGAATGGCTCAATAAAAATGAGTTCATAAAACTATCCTTTAAAAAAGACACGCTAGTTGCCAAAAAAATTTCATTTGAACAAAAACGAGATTTCAATGGTGCACAAGTTACTGGGGGAGCTATTTTTGAAACAAAATTGGACCGTTCACATCCTATTAATTATGGATATAAAAATGATAACCTAGCATTGTTCAGAAACACCAATGTGTATATAAAACCAAACAAAGACAGTTATAACAACCCTATAACATATACCAACACCCCGTTATTAAGTGGTTATATTTCTGAAGAAAAATTAAGCCTTATTAAAAACACTGTGCCTTTTCAAGTGAAACGCTTGGGAAAAGGAAGAGTAATTGTGTTTACAGATAACACTAATTTTAGAGCCTTTTGGTATGGCACCAATAAATTATTGATGAATGCCATTTTCTTTGGACAAATTATGTAAAAGGGTTCGTTTTAATATACAAGTAATTAAATACAATATGGCTCAGGATTACAATAGCTACAGGAGCATACCCTATATAGCTTCCAAAAAGCCAGAAAATGAGCATATAAAATACTGGAAAAAGAACAAGGGCATATAAAAATCTAAATGTACTTATAAACTCTATTTGCCAGATTTTTGGTCGTAAAAACAGTTTCCAAGGAAGTATAAAAGGAAAGTTAAGAATTGTGAACAAACTTTTTATAGCTCCTTGGAACCTATTTTTTTCTTTTATTGCAATTGCTTTATTTCCTAAAGTTTCTAAGATAGTATTCACGCTATTAGGGTTTAAATAATCAACCTTCATTGCAGTTAGTTTTTTTAAAATGGATGGATAATTTTCTTCATCCTCAATATGGGTGGTGTTCCTTTTTAAACTTTCATAAACTACACTCTTCATCCTTTTGATGGTTTCTGGTAGATTGTTTACATCATACAAATCCAAAATAGAAATGTCTTTATCAAAATATAGGGCCGTGCTATCTGGAAAACGTTCCGCCTTTATGTAATTTACTCCAATGGGCACAAGTCTAATATCCAAATTAGGCTGTTTCTCTAATGCTTTAAAAAGTATTCTTGTAAAACCTTTACTTAAAGGGCGAATACGTTTTTTAATATTATGGTTGCCTTCAGGAAATATAAGTACTTGATTGTTCTCGTTCAATAAATCAGCACACAAATCAAAAATAGCATCATTCTTTCCTAAAGATTGCTTGCCATCTCTAATGCGATACACAGGAATCATATGTATAAAATTTAAAAAAAAAATTGCCAAAGGGTTTTTAAAAAGATCTCCTCTAGTTAAATAGTAGGGGTTACATCTGCAAAACACAGCTATCAATAAAGCATCCATAAGTGCATTCTGATGGTTGGCAAGAAAAAGCACTGGTTTATCCTTTGGAATATTCTCTATACCATGAATGTTGATTTTGGAATAATAATACCTGAGCCCGACACCAATCCACCACTTTAACAAAAAATAGCCTGCTTTTTTCATGCAAGTTCCTTTTCATCACTTGGCCTATATCCCCATATTGCTGCCAAAAATAAACCAGAAATCAAATGCCATATGCCCCAAAAAGCAGTAAGAATTGCCATTCCACCTAGGCCATCAAAAAAAGTGAAAATCAATAATAATCCCAACCCAGAATTCTGAATCCCAGTTTCTATAGTTATGCTTCTTCTATCCTTTTGAGAAAGCCCCATTAGTTTTGCCCAAGAATAACCAGTAAAAAAAGCCACTAAATTATGAAGCAGTACAATCCAAAAAACATAAAAAACATAATCTATAAAAATATCCCTATTGTTATTTAAAGCAATAAAAATCAAGGCAATAAAAAACAACAGTGAAACAACTTTAAGCATCTTTGCCATCCGTTCTGCCAATCTAGGTTTTATATGGTTTAACCACATGCCCAGAACCAAAGGTATCCCCAATAACAGCCCTACTAATTTTATCATTTCCCATGGAGAAATAGATACCGTTTCTAAAATTGAATTAGTAGGTTCATACAAAGAACCCCATAATTGCAAGTTTAATGGGGTCATAAAAATAGCCAATAATGTAGCGATTGCAGTGAGACTTACTGAAAGTGCCGCATTTCCTTTTGCCAAATGTGTTATAAAATTAGAAACATTCCCTCCAGGGCATGCAGCTACCATAAACATTCCCAAAGCCATACTGGGCAAAGGCTCTATAAACCATACTAAAAGAAATGTAATTAAAGGAAGTAATAAAAACTGGCTGACAACACCGACTAAAACTGGTTTAGGGCTTTTGAACAAACGCTTAAAATCTGTCAAGGATATTTCTAAGGCTATGCCAAACATAACAAATGCCAAAGCAAAATTCATAACCCATAGTGCTTCCGTACTAAAATTTATATGAACACTATCTATAACTTGATCTACCAAATAACAAAAATTTTAATCTCTGAAACAATAAAATGACAAATGAAGTTCATTATATTTATTTGATTCTAGATGTCACAATATAAGCATTCATATTAAAATTTAACAATTTGCATCTTATTAAAGAGGATGTAACCAAGCCTTTAAAATTAAAAATGCATTAATTTTATATTTTTAAATTATATAAAAATGTCAAGAACACCCAGTAACATGTTATCCTTGGGCACTATAGCACCTAATTTTAATCTTTTAGATACTGTAACCAATACTATTTTAAACCTACAAAACATTAAAGGAAACCACGGCACGGTAATAATGTTCATCAGTAATCATTGCCCATTTGTAAAGCATATAAATACTAGAATATCCCTAATGGCAAAAGAGTATGTCAACAAAGGAATTGGGTTTATTGCCATCTGTAGTAACGATGTAAAAAACTATCCATTAGATGCACCTCATTTAATGAAACAATTGGCACATGATGAAGATTTTACATTTCCTTATTTGTATGATGAAACCCAAGAAATCGCCAAAAATTATGACGCTGCCTGCACACCAGATTTTTATTTGTTCAACTCAAACCTAGAATTGGTTTACCGTGGGCAATTGGATAATTCCCGACCAGAAAATGGTATTCCAGTAACTGGTATTAACCTCTGTAATGCCATAGATGCTTTACTATTGGGCAATCCAATCAACCCAATACAAAAGCCAAGTATAGGCTGCAATATTAAATGGATAGATAGTAAATAAAAAAAGATAGTGCCATAACCTCTTTTACAGCTAAAGAAGCAATTGAGTTAGAGAAAATATACCTTTTAAAGGAATATTCAGGAAAAGGCATTGATCAAAAAGTACTAGATTTTGTAGTGAATTATTCTAGAAAATTGAACAAAAAAGCACTTTGGTTAGATGTTATGGCAACAAGCCCTCCATTGCAATTTTATCTAAACAATGGTTTTAAAAAAGCAATCAACAAAACTCTTAATTTTCCATATATCAAAAAAGAGTATCAAGATATGCACATCATGGTAAAAAGGCTATAATTTAAATCCAGCTCTCTCGTTTTAATAAATTCTCAATATGGGCATAGTGATGATTGCTGTGCCAAGCATATTTCCCAATATTCTCTTTTACAGTAACCTCTACATTGTCTTCTGGGTGCAAATAACTTAATTCCATAGCATCCATGGAAAGTCCTTTTAACAGGTAAACCATTTTAGCGTGCAATGCCTTAATGTAATCTATGGATAAAGAAATGGGAGCAGATTTAGCATCAAAAAGCTCAGCCCAATCTTTTTCTTCATAAGCCTTAATAAGAGGTCTGTTCTCTGTAAGCGACCATTTAAAACGCGTATAGCTATGATGATGGCTATCGGCAATATGGTGCACAACTTGCCTTATGGTCCAACCATTTGGGCGATACGGAGTCTCTAATTGATCATGGGAAAGAGAATTTACCATCTGTTCCAGCCTATGCGGAAATTGTTCCAGAATAGAAATCCAGTCAACAATATCATTGTCGGTAATGGTATTTGGGCATTCAAAATGTCCTATTGGGTATTTTAATTGTTCTATATCCATAATATTTATAAAATAAACAACCTCTGGTCAAGTCCACTAGGCATTAACTAAAGAATAAACTTAAGTGCTCATTACAAGCAACTTAGATTAACTCCTTTAATAGAAATAAAAATACTAAATTTTAATACATTTTTAACCTCATAAAAAAACATTCTATTAATTATCTCTTTAGTACATGACAAAAATACAATCTATTGAAAAT
>CAYNLI010000074.1:0-14778 GCA_964398035.1 uncultured Flavobacteriaceae bacterium
ATTCCTTTAGGAGAACATATCCTTGACTTTTTCAAAAAATGACTTGTCTGACTTCTCAGGTTTTGGTTCAAAATTTTCATTTCCTTGCATGCGCTCAAAAAATTCTTTTTGCTCTTTGTTCAGCTCTTTTGGTGTCCAGACATTTATATGTACCAGTAAATCTCCACTACCATAACTATTAAGGCTGGAGATGCCTTTCCCTCTTAATCGTAATATTTTACCAGATTGTATACCCGACTCTAATTTTATTCTAACCTTACCTCCAACAGCATCAATTTCTTTAGATGTCCCTAATATTGCTTCAGAAATACTTATATATAAATCATAATGAAGATTATCTCCTTCCCTTTTTAAAGAAGCGTGCTCTATAGTTTCAATAACGACCAATAAATCCCCAGGGATTCCATTTCCAGGTGCTTCGTTTCCTTTACCAGAGACTTTTAGTTGCATCCCTTCTTCCACACCTGCCGGCATTTTAATAGAAACCGTTTCTTCTACTACTTTTAATCCTTGGGCATCTGCATCGCTTGGGCGTTTATCCAATATTTGTCCACTACCATTACACACATTGCATACTGCTGCAGTTTGCATTCTTCCCAAAATAGTATTAGTGATTTTTGTTATTTGTCCACTACCTCCACATGTTGTACATGTTTTATAGGTAACCCCTTCTGCTTTTACTTTTCTACGGACTTTTACTTTCTTCTCTACACCATTGGCAACTTCCTCTAGATTAAGCTTTACCCTAATTCTTAGATTGCTTCCTTTTACTCTTCGTTGACCTCCGCCTCCAAAGCCTCCAAAACCACTAAATCCACCGCCATTGAAACCGCTAAAAATATCTCCAAATTGACTAAAGATATCATCCATGTTCATTCCGCCTCCGCCAAAACCGCCTCCGCCTTCAAATGCTGCGTGTCCATATTGGTCATAACGGGCTTTCTTGTCCGCATCACTTAATATTTCATAAGCTTCAGCAGCTTTCTTAAACATTTCCTCTGCCTTGGCATCACCAGCGTTTTTATCTGGATGGTATTCAATTGCTTTTTTTCTATAGCCTTTTTTTATTTCGGCCGCAGTAGCGTTTTTGTTTACCCCTAGTATATCGTAATAATCCTCCTTCATTCTGTATTTTTAGTTACCTACCACTACTTTTGGATGACGAATAATCTTATCTCCTAGTTTAAATCCTTTTTCTATAACATCTATAACTTTGCCCTTAAGCTTCTTGTTAGGCGCTGGTATTTGTGTTATGGCATCATGGATTTCTGCATCAAAAACATCTCCTGCTTTCACCTCTACTTCCTCCATGCCTTTACCTTTTAAAATTTCTCTAAACTTATTGCTTATAAGCCCTACTCCTTTGAACATTTCTTTATCATCAGACTTGGAAAGCTCCTTTAAAGCACGGTCAAAATCATCTATAATGGGCAGCAAGGAAACAATCACCTCTTGACCAGCTGTTCTAAAAAGCTCTATTCTCTCTTTAGATGTGCGTTTCTTATAATTTTCAAATTCAGCAAAAAGACGCAAGAACTTATCTTTTTCTTTTGCCAAATCATTACTAAGCTGTTCTTCTATACTTACTTCCTCAACTACCTCATCAACTTGCCCTTCAGCATCGTTTTGTCTCTCTTCATTTAATTGTGATTCAGAAACCGACTCGTTCATATTTTCGACTTTATCTTTATTACTCATCTAATTAGCGTTAAAATATCTGATTTTAGGATGGCAAAAGTACTGCCAATTCTTTAAAAATGTCAAAATGTCACTAAACTTTCCTAAATAATGGTCTAATGGTCATTTAAAAGTTTTGTAGCCCTTAACATTTCTCTTTTCCCAGGAGGCCCTGGCAAGCGTTCCACAGTAAAACCAACCGCTAGCATTGCTCTTCTAACGCTTCCTTTTGCTGCATAAGTAACAAGAACCCCATTTTCTTTTAAAACATTGTACATTTTTTTAAAAATAACCTCTGTCCATAGTTCTGGCTGAACCCTAGCTCCAAAAGCGTCAAAATAAATAAGATTGTATTTTTCTTGTTCATCAATTTCCAAAAAATCTTTCTTTTGCTTGATTAATGTAAAAATATCCGAAATTGCAATAGTAGACTCCCAAGAAGATTGGTGCATTTTAGCAAAACCTTCTTTAAAAGAAATTGCATTGAGTTGAGAAATATAATTGAGTCCTTCCAGTTCTTCTGAAACAACTGGATACTTTTCAACACCTGTATATTCAATAGATAGTTTAAACTTTTCTGATTCTATCCAAGTTATCAAAGCATTTAAACCCGTACCAAAACCTATTTCTAAAATGGACAAGGATTGGTTATTAAACAAGGAAAGACCGTGCTTTATGAATACATGATATGACTCTTGGATAGCTCCATGTTTAGAATGGTACTGCTCATCCCAATCCTCTATCTGTATTGTCTTGGAACCATCAGAAGTGGTAATTATTCTTCTTTTCAACCTACTTTTTTAGAAGAACTCCGTCTGCCTCAAAACTATATATTTTCTTCACTTTGGTAATTTTTGCTATTTCATCATCACTATCTCCAGCATCTTTAGCATAATGACGTTGATCTTCCACACTCATTTCTTCAACAAAGGCCAAACCATTAACCACAACCTCTTTCCCTACAATGTCCATCGGCATAAAAAAACCATAATCTTTAAAACGAACCATTGCTTCTTTACCATTTTCTAAACTAAGAGTCACCCAACATCCTTTGGCTTGGCAAACTCCTGTGACCGTTGCAGTAAATTTAGTTGTAATTGTATCTTTCACCATTAAATTTTGGTAAGTTTTGGAAGCTTCAACAGTAGTACGGGTATCATCCGTATTAATTTGCTTCCCAAATGATAAATAATCTGTCTGCTGTGCTTGTCCTAAAAATGAAAAACACACTGCTACAACTGCAAATATTATATTAAAACCTTTCATATTTCTTAAATTTTTGAGTTACACTACAAAACTCAACAATTTTGATTAAAAAAAGAAGACCTACCTCGGATATTTCATTAATTTTACCCCACTAAATAGTTTGTTATGATGGATACAACTGTACAGAATATCGTTGTTGAGGAAGCTAAAATGTCAAAAATTGACCAAGTAGATTTTGATAATCTATCTTTTGGTAGTGTTTTCACTGACCATATGCTCGTCTGTGATTATAAAAATGGCGCATGGGAAGTCCCTAAAATCATACCATACCAACCTATTGTATTAGATCCATCTGCAAAAATTTTTCATTATGGGCAATCTATTTTTGAAGGAATGAAAGCCTATAAAGATGAAAATGATGATGTTTGGTTGTTTCGTCCTTTGGACAATCAGAAGCGTTTAAATATTTCTGCCAAAAGAATGGCTATTCCAGAATTACCTGAAGACCATTTCATGGAAGGTCTAAAAACTCTTTTAGAATTAGAGAAAAAATGGATTCCACAATCTGAAGGCAGTTCCTTATATATTAGGCCTTTTATTTTTGCTTCTGGAGTAGGACTCCATGCATCACCTGCAAATGAGTATAAATTCATTATTGCATGTGCTCCCTCTGGTGCTTATTTTTCTGGGAAAGTAAAAGTTTTGATTGAAGAGACATATTCCAGATCAGCAAATGGCGGTGTAGGATTTGCAAAAGCAGGCGGTAATTATGCTGGTCAGTTTTACCCAACACAATTAGCCGTTAAAAAAGGGTATCAGCAAGTTATTTGGACTGATGATAACACACATGAATATATTGAGGAAGCTGGGGCAATGAATATTTTCATAAGAATAAATGACACATTAATTACTGGACCCACAAGTGATCGTATTCTTGATGGAATAACCCGTAAAAGCATCATAGCCATAGCTGAAGATGAAGGAATAGCTGTAGAGATTAGAAAAATTACGGTAAGTGAAGTTGTTGAAGCTTCAAAAAATGGAACGCTAAAAGAAATGTTTGGTGCTGGAACCGCAGCAGTTGTTTCACCTATTTCAGGTTTTGGTTTTAAAAATGTTGATTATGACTTACCAGAATTAGAAAACAGTTATGCTTCTTTATTAAAGAAACGTATTACTGATATTCAATATAATAGAGCCGAAGACAAATTTGGTTGGCGGTATAAAGTATAATAGTTCTTAAGAAGAATATATGTTAAATAAAAAAAGCCCAAAAATGGGCTTTTTTTATTTAACCAAAATAGTTTTAATATCTGGCTTAAAATAGTTTGGCCCTTTCAATACCTTTCCATCTTCACGATAAATGGGTTTACCATCCTGTCCCAACTTGCTCATATTACTACGCTGTATTTCATTGAACACCTCTTCTATCTTATATTGCATACCATGCTCTATTATTGTACCACATAAAATATATAGCATATCTCCCAAGGCATCAGCAACCTCTATCATGTCATTATTATTGGCAGCTTCCAAATACTCTTTATTCTCCTCATCCATAAGATTAAAACGGAGCATATTCTTTTTAGTCCCTAAATCCGCTTTCATATTTTCTGACACTCCCAACCCAAATGAATTGTGAAATTGTTCAACTGCTTCTATTTTTGCTTTCATTATTGATTTCTTTTAAGTTAGTTTTGCATAAAAATATAAAATATGTTCAGTATCGGACAATTAATTTTTGCAAGCCTATTTGCAGTTGCTTTTATTATCGTTATAATTCTCTCGTATAAAAAAGATAAAAAACTACATTCTAAAAATTATAAGGGGACAAAATGGGTTCTGTTTACCTTTATTATATTCGTAATTATCCTATTTATAATTAAACAGATTCTAAAAAATCAACATTTTCTTTACGTACACTACAAAAATTAATGCTTTCACAACAATATTGGGGTTTCTCTCGTATAACATAAGAAAAGACGTATTTTTGCGTTATAATGTTAATAAATTCAGTTGAATGGTAATTTTTTTTAGCTTATTGTTAGTATTATTGGGGGTTAATGCAATCCTATTGATTTTTAGTGTAAATAGAATAAATGGTAATGCAAGAAAAACCAAAAGTTCTATTTATAAAACTCCAATCACAAAAATCTATCCTATAGATTTAGTTCATACAAATTACAAAAAAGCCATTTAGTTTTATACTTTTAAAGTATGAAACAAATGTTGGTTGTATTTTTGGGTGGTGGCATAGGAAGTATATTACGCTTTCTTATCAGCAAAACATTTAATGGTTATTCAAATAATTTTTTTCTAGGTACTTTTCTGGTCAATATAATTGGTTGTCTACTAATTGGTTTTATTTTAGGCATGTCATCCAAGAATAACTATTTAACACAAAATCAGACTTTATTGCTTTCCACTGGTTTCTGTGGAGGGTTTACAACTTTTTCCACATTTGCTTTTGAAGAATATTCCTTCTTAAAGACTGGAGATTTATTCCATTTTTCCTTATATACTATCCTAAGTATTGCCCTTGGTATTATTGCCGTAGTAATAGGGCTTTGGTTTTCCAAAATGCTATAAATAACACTTTTTCTTATATTTTTTTAAATTATTCTTAGCGATAAGCCTCTTTTCGTTGATTTATTCTCACATATCTGTGAAGAATAGCAATTACAAATAACCATATAATCATTTTTATTTACGATAAATAGCAATACCCTAAAAATAAAGGGGGTTATATTGACATAAGAATAAAAATATAGTCAATACCCCTTCTGATTATAGGGTCATAAATATTTTAATATATATTTGACGCCATAAACAACAAATTAATTATGAAAAAAATCGAAGCAATTATTAGAAAGTCAAAATTTGATGACGTGAAGAAAGCGCTCCATCAAATTGACGTAAACTTCTTTAGTTACTGGGATGTAACTGGAGTTGGAAATGAAAAGCAGGGTCATGTATATCGCGGCATCTCTTACAGCACAACAGATATCCAAAGAAGATTTTTAACCATTGTAGTATCTGACGATTTTTTGGAAAAAACAGTTAATACCGTTTTAGAAGCAGCTTACTCTGGTAATGTTGGTGACGGAAAAGTATTTGTTTCTGAAATTTTAGAGGCGTACAGAATCAGGACTAAAGAAAACGGCCAATCTGGAATCAACTAAACTAATCAACAATTAACAATATGGACGCAGGATTATTTACAGCTAATAATGTATGGATGATGGTTTGTACCGCATTTGTATTTATTATGCACTTAGGGTTCTCTTTCTTAGAGATTGGGCTTACTAGACAAAAAAATACAGTAAACATTTTATTCAAAAATATATTTATCATATGCGTAGGGCTTTTACTCTATTATATAGGAGGATTTAATCTAATGTACCCTGGATTTGAAGAAGGCGAAGGAATCTTGAAATTTGCAGGATTTGGTATTGGAGCACCTGATGGTGGCATGACACCTGGATATGCAGATGGCGGATACACATGGTGGACAGATTTCTTGTTCCAAGCCATGTTTGCCGCAACGGCTGCTACTATTGTCTCTGGAGCAGTTGCTGAGCGTATTAAATTAGGATCATTCATGATTTTTACCATTTTATATGTAGGATTGGTATACCCAATTGTAGGCTCATGGAAATGGGGCGGTGGATGGTTAGATCAATTAGGCTTCTATGATTTTGCGGGCTCTACTTTAGTACATGCTGTAGGGGGATGGGCTGCATTGATAGCTATCTGGTTACTGGGATCGCGTATTGGTAAATTTAACGAAGATGGCACACCTAATGCTATCCCCGGGCACAACCTTCCATTATCAGCAGCTGGGGTATTGATCCTTTGGTTGGGATGGTTCGGATTTAACGGCGGATCGGTTCTTTCTGCTGATCCAGCATTAACATCATTAGTATTGGTAACTACCTGTTTGGCTGCTGCTGCTGGTGGTGTTGGGGCATTTCTTTTCTCCTTAACATTATATAAAAATTATGATCTCACCATGTTTCTTAATGGAATATTGGCCGGTCTTGTAGGTATTACTGCTGGGGCAGATGTAATGTCTCCTAATGATGCTGTTATCATTGGTCTAATAGCCGGTGGTATTGTTGTAGGGGGCATAGCCCTAATAGACAAATTAAAGTTGGATGATCCTGTTGGCGCAGTTGCAGTTCACCTTATTTGTGGTATCTGGGGCACTTTGGCAGTGGGCATATTTGGCAACCTTGCAAGTGGAGAACAATTTGTTTCTCAATTAACAGGTGTTGCTGCTTCTGGTGTGTTCTGTTGCCTTACTGCATTCATCATTATGTTCACACTTAAGAAAACTGTTGGTATCAGAGTTTCCAAACAAGAAGAATTGGAAGGCTTGGATGCCCATGAGCATGGAATGAGTGCTTATGGTGATTTTAGAATGAACGATCACTAAAAAACAAAAAAGGTAAACGAGGGGTTTACTCAACCCCTCGTTTACTATTAACTCAAATTTTTTTAACTACTAAATTCCTTGAAATACAAGGACAACAAAAAACATTGAAAATATGAAGACGATTAAAAAAACGAAATATATTAAAAATTTATTCATAGTAGCTTTTGCACTACTATCTACAGCTGCTTTTTCACAGGAAGAAGAGGAAAAAAAAATAGCCATCAGTGGTTCGGTTGATGCGTATTACCAAACCAACCTCAGTGCATCTGATACCAACCCACAGTCTTTTGGCACTTCTTTTGCCAATGAATTAGGGTTTGCATTAGGTATGGCCAATATCATTGCCACCTATGAAGGAGAGAAAACAGGTGCTGTTGCTGATATTACTTTTGGACCAAGAGGAAATGATGCTACTGAGGGTTACAACCTTAACCAACTTTATGCTTATTGGAACGTTTCGGAAGGAACCACTTTAACAATGGGTCGTTATAATACCTTTTTAGGATACGAGGTTATTTCTCCAACCGGAAACTTTAACTATAGTACTTCTTACTTATTTTCAAGCGGTCCTTTTTCTCATGTTGGAGTAAAAGCTGATTTCACATTATCAGACGATGTTAGCCTTATGCTTGCTGTTATGAATGTTACTGATGTCAACAACAACTTAACTGGTGTTTACTCCTTAGGAGCTCAACTTGGAGTCTCTGGTCAATATCTAAATTTCTACTATGATGGTGGTGAGGCATTAGGCTATGAAATTGATTATACTGGTGGCTTTGATGTTTCTGAAGATTTGTTCCTTGGTATAAATGCAGCTTATGCAGACAACCATGGAGAAGGTTTTTCTGGGGTGGCTCTTTATCCACAAATAGCCACATCTGAAGATTTCACTATCGGACTTAGAGGTGAATATTTCTCAACAAGATCTGACTTTATTGATAATGACCCAAGTGTTTTTGCTGCCACCCTTACTGGTAGTTTTACAACAGAAAACCTGACCATTAAACCAGAAATTAGATTAGATTCTTGGGGAAGTGACGTTGAGCCATTTTTTGACAACGATGGAGCATCTTCAAAAAGTTTATCCTCATTCTTAATTGCTGCTATATATTCTTTTTAGTATTAGCATCTGAATTATCAATCCAGATATATCTGTGATGCTGCTGATTAGTATTTACTATATCAATTTAATTATTGGATTTAATACAGCACAACTACAAAAATCCTTGTGAATTGCTTCGTAAGAATTTTTACTTTTTAAACTTTTTTACGCCAACCTTTACTTTTATGCTCAATATATTCACTTTGGGAACAATGGGGCAGGAATATTTTTTGTTATACGCACAATAAGGGTTGTAGGCTGTATTAAAATCTATCTCAATAAAATCCGCATCTGGAATGGACAAATCTATATATCTACCTCCCGTATAAGTTTCCTCTCCATTGGTCTCATCTAAAAAAGGTAAGAAGAGGTAATCTATATATTTCTCTTCCAACATAAGTTGTTTATTTTGATATATTTCTAATTGATGTTCTTTTCCATTCAAGGAAAAGTGAGCAATACCATATACTACTTCTTCAGATTTCCTATCTGTAGTTGTAGGCATTAAAAAAGGTAAAGCCTCTGGCGTTCTAATAAATTTTGCAGTAATTACATAATTGGTATCAGCGGGAAAAAAGTCCAACCCTTCAAAATTCTTGCGATATCTATCTGGTAAAGGTGATTTTTCTGGATTTCTATACTCTTCATTTAATTCATTTTGAAATTTTAAGATAGCTTCCATCTTATGAGGTGAGTTGGCGGTAGTTTTAACCTCATCAGAATCATGATATTTTTTCCCATCTTTACAACATATAAAAGATAAAAATATCAGCAGATAAAAATATTTCATAGCAACTATTTTATTCAAAATTACAATTTATCTAGCTTGAGTTTTAGAAAGATTTCCAAATGAAGAAAATTATCCTTGTCATTTCTATTCTTACACTGTTCATTTCATGTACTAAAAAAGCAAAACATAACATTCCACCAGAAATTTCTGAAAGAGTATTTCCAAACATAGAGCCCAATAGATATAATGTAGCTTTTCTAATTATGGACGGAACTTTCAATACTGAATTTACCGCCCCTTTTGATATTTTTCAACACACCAAATACAGAAAAAACATAAAGGCAATGAATACCTTTACCGTTGCCAATACATTAGAACCAATAACTACTTTTGAAGGCGTCCGTATTCTCCCTGATTATGATTACACCAAAGATTCCATTCCAAAAATAGATATTCTAGTGGTTCCAAGTGCTGAACATCATTTGGATACTGACCTCAATGATACCATAATGCTTAATTTCGTAAAAAAAGTGGATAAAGATGCACTTTTTATCACTTCTCACTGTGATGGTGCTTTTGTATTGGCCAAAGCAGGGTTATTGAACAATGTTACATCAACAACGTTTCCCAGCGATATAGAAACTTATAAAAATATGTTTCCAAACCTACAGGTTAAAGACAGTGTTCTTTTTGTCCATGATGACAAGTATATTACTTCAGCAGGTGGCGCTAAAAGTTTTGAGGCGGCATTATATCTTTGTGAGTATTTATACGGAAAAGAAATTGCCATTTCTTTGGCGGGTGGCCTTGTAATTGATTGGGATTTAGAGCAAGTTAAAAAGTCTATTCCTCAATAATATCATATCTGGCCTCTTTTAAATATTTTGCAACTATTACATTAAACTCAGGGGTAATTCTCAATAATGCAGTATGCGCTAAAGTATACAACTTACCCTTGTTCTTATACCCATTTTTCAAAGCTTCCTCTAAATAGAACAACGCCGTCCCATAATCTTCTACTCTAGCACTATCAGAAATTATTTTTAAATAATATGTATAGTCATTAGGATCTGTAATTGTTTTTAACATCCATAAAAAACGAACACCTTCTTCTTCTACCTTTTCTTCTGCTTCCAAAATATCAATTGTGTCTTCTGCCAAAGCATTTATATAAGCTAAAAGACGTTTCCCCATCTGTTGTTGTGCTTTATCTTCACTTTCTATATGCTTTTTCAATTCTTCTATTTGATAGCTCCACCAGCCCAAATTATTATAGTTATATGCAAGAACATCCTCTTCCAAAGAATAGGAAAAATTTTCTTTGATGAAAGATTCTTTAAAAAGAGCTGTATCTTCATTACGCTTTAATGTTCTATACCATTTATTCTTCTTAAGCAATTTCTTTTTCTCTTTTAAAGAATCAATGGGTTTAAAGTCTCTATACACAGCAATAGTTTCTTCAATTAATTCATTGGCATCCAGTAATTTATTAGAATTCACCAATGTGTTTATTTTATTAATGTTTTCTTCAAAATTCCTATCAATAAAAGAATTGTCTTTTTCAACATTCCCCTTGCTCATAGAAGCTAAGGTTAAAATTTCCATGGCAGTTTGTATAGATTCAATATTAGGCCATTGATGTCCTCCATCAAATTTTAAAAGGTGATTGGGAAATTTTATTTTATTCAGTGTTTTTCTAAACGTTATCATTTCTTTATAGTTATAATCTTCTCTACCTATTATCCCTATAAAATGAAAGGTGTTCCTTCTATTCAATAATTCAACAGTTCTAATATCAGCTCCACATGATATTACCCCTTCAATTTCTTTTATAAATAATGGAATTGTTGAAGCTAATCTAGCACCATTTGAAAAACCGGCTGTATAAACCCTACTTTTATGAACGGGCAACATTGAAAATATTTTATTGAACATTCTATTGGAAATAAGAATGTTTTGTGAAATGGGCAAAGAGTCATGAACATCATTAGAAGCCGCAAGAATATACCCCAACTCTTCAGCACTTTGTCTAAACATACCCATTGCCTGTCTACCTTTCCCCTCAACATCAAAAACAAAAAGTATGGGCCAGGTCTTTGAAGCATCAAAACTTGTAGGTAAGTACAAAGAAAAACTTTCAGGAACAGAATCTACAACCTTTATAGTGTTTATTAAAACTCCTTTTTTAAGGGTCAATTGTTGTGCGGTTGCATAATAGGCAGATGTAATGCAAAAACACAGGAATAATAATTTTATTTTCATACCAATAAGTTCATCAAAAATCTAGCCAAAAAACAGAATTAAAGTTACATAATAGATATAGAACTTAAGCAACTTTAACTTATTCTTCTATTTTACCCCTTTTCATTCCTTCTAAGCAAGCAACCTTGCCTTTATTTGCATTAAAGCTTCATACAAATTTATATTAAGGTCTTTTTTTAATCGGAGAATTGGATACTACATTGGACAATATAATATGCGTTCTGGCTTCTCCATAAGCAATAAGTTTATCAATAAATTTTTCTAAATGGGATTGATTCTCAAGAACCACTTCCATTATAATATTTTCATTTCCTGTAATTCTATAACAATTCACAACTTCATTAAAAGAACTCACTATATCCAAAAACGGTTTAAGTTTTCCCATAAAAGCTTTAACTGTTATAATCGCTTTTAATTGATACCCTACATGCATATAAGCAACCTCTGTTTTATATCCTGTTATTATCCCTAAATCTTCCATTTTTTTTACACGTTCGGCCACAGCTGGTGGTGTTAACCCCACTTTTCTTCCCATGTTAGCAAAAGATTCCCGAGCATTGGCTTGCAGGCATTTCAATATTTCCCAGTTTAATTCATCAATATTAATATTCATCTTGTTTTTGTGTAAAAAAAATGTGTTTCAAAAGTAAAAATAACAAATAACTATCTATTCTAAAGATGAAAACACAAAATACAACGTAACTTTATTTAAAAATTTGCTATTTACATCTCATGCCCTATAAAAATTTAAACTCAGTTCCTGTATACCGTAAATCCTTGTATCTCTGTGAAATGAGCAGAGAAATTGTGTCTTATGTTTCTTCCAATAAAGATCTTTTAAAACTATATAAATCTAATAGTCACAGAGATATTATTGCCAACTCAATAATTACTGATGCTATTCTTATTCCTCAAAAAATTGAACAAGCAGAACATTCAAAATCTTATGCTACAAGAATGAAGAATGTATTATTCATTAACATCATGACCAGAAACATCCTGTCTTACTGCAATGGATTGGAAAAAGATGGCTTTAAGGAAAAAGAATACATAAACCTACTCCGAAATGAAATTAAAAGCTTTCGTTTAGCATACAAAATATGGAGACGGTCCTTACGAAGAGGTGGGGATTATGCATAACAACTAAAATAAAGCTTTAACACTGGGAATCTTTTTTTTTACCATTTGCTCCTTCAAGGCATATAAAATATAGAAATCACAAAGTATAAACCAGCGTTTTTCTATATTTTTACTTTTTAAAGAATCCACAATTTTGAAAACCACAATTTTAATTCATTGCCCAGACCAATCTGGAATTATAAGTACTGTAACCCATTTTATTCATTCTTACAATGGCAATATTGTTTATCTAGATCAACACGTGGATAAAGAAGCAGGTGTCTTTTTTATGAGATTAGAAAGTGATTTTGACAGTTCTTCTTTCTCTATTGACAGCTTTAAAAATGAATTTGATAAGAATCTTGCCGGAAATTATCAAATGAAATGGAGAATCTACAGCAGCGGTACAAAACCCAAAATGGCTCTTTTTGTTTCTAAATACAATCATTGCTTGTATGATATACTTAGTAGGTTTAATTCTGGGGAATTAGACGTTGAAATACCCTTTATTATAAGTAATCATAATGATTTATCCTATATAGCCAAGCAATTTAATATTCCTTTTTACCATATTCCTTTGACAAAGGAAACAAAAACGGAAGCAGAAAATCAGCAACTGCAATTGTTGAAAAACCACAAAATTGATTTTATTGTTCTAGCAAGGTACATGCAGATTGTAACAAGTAAAATTATAGACAGCTACCCTAATAAAATTATTAATATTCACCACTCCTTTTTACCTGCTTTTGCAGGTGCAAAACCATATCATGCAGCTTTTGAAAGAGGGGTTAAAATTATTGGAGCAACATGTCATTATGTAACTGCAGAATTGGATGCTGGCCCAATTATAGAACAGGATGTTACTACGGTTTCACATTCACATAGTATAAAAGATCTTATTGCCAAAGGAAGAGATTTGGAGAAAATTGTATTATCACGCGGCGTAAAACTTCATGTACAGAGAAAAACTATGGTATACAATAATAAAACAGTCATATTCTCTTAAACTCTTTCCCCAATAGACACCATGTTTATTCTTTAATCCCTAATTTTAGGGAAAATAATAGCTATGTCAAAAAAAATATTTTCATTTATCCTTATTTTTCAATTTCTCGCCTGTGGCGAATTACAAGATATTGTTAATCAACTACCACAAAGCACAACCATCGGAAACACAGAAATAGCAAATGGTTTAAAAGAAACACTTAATCTTGGAATAACTAAACAAGTAGCTAAACTTACCCAAGAAGATGGTTTTTTTAAAAATGAACTGGTGAAAATATTACTTCCAGAAGAATTACAAAAAGTAGATAAAACTCTGCGTGACATAGGGCTTAGCAATTTAGCGGACCAAGGACTTAAAATTTTGAACAGAGCTGCAGAAGATGCTGTTGGTAAAGCTACTCCCATTTTCGTGAATGCAATTAAGGGAATTACTTTTTCTGACGCAAAAAATATTCTTCTTGGAAGCAATGATGCGGCCACACAATATTTAAGCAATTCCACTAAAACAGAGTTGTATAACAAGTTTAGTCCTATAATTAATAATTCATTTAAAAAAGTAGGGGCAGATAAAATATGGAACAACCTTATCACCAAGTACAACAACATTCCCTTAACAAATAATGTTAATCCAGACTTAACAGATTATGTTACTCAAGAGGCATTGAATGGGGTTTATACAATGATTGCCATTGAGGAAAAGGAAATTAGAACAAAAATATCTTCTAGGTCAACCGACCTATTAAGAAAGGTTTTTGCCATACAGGATTAAAATGTTAAAATTTATTGTTTATTACCACAATATATTGGAAATTAATCCGTTAAAAAATAAAGTAAGGCAATCACAACAAATTGTTATTGTTTACTTAAGTTAATAAAGACATTTATACCGAATTATTTGAGTTAGTATTTTTTGAGTTAGTTAGTTTAAAACCGGTGGGAGCACCGGTTTTTTTTGTTTCTATACAACAAGTGTGAATTATTGTTTTTTAAAGTGCTATTTTATAATGGACACATAGCTTTTAAACTTTGACATAGGGGTAAACTATTATCGGAAATTACTTGTTTTAAGAAAATTTTAAGGTTTTGAATTTATATATTCCTTAATTTATACTCAGCTAATTCAACCTAGTAATGAGACAAGTAGGGTATCTCTATTTATTGTTCATTTTATTCAGTAATACTATTTATCCAAAAACACCGCAGGATAGAATAGCCTCCTACCCTATACTATTATTAAAT
>CAYNLI010000075.1:0-14766 GCA_964398035.1 uncultured Flavobacteriaceae bacterium
GAATGGTTATCTATCCAAACCCCGCTTCAGATGAAATAAATTATTTGTCAGATTTTGAGGAAGATAGCGAAGTTACCATTATATTAAATGGTATTGCGCCTTGGAACTATTCAAAAGAACTATTTAAAGGTCGAGTAAGTGAAGGACGTAACAGTTTATTATTTAGTATTTCTAATGTTCCGCAAGGCTTATACCAACTTACTGTAATCAAGCAAGGAAGGAAAGTATTTGATAAGCGCCTCTTAGTTTCTAGATAAACACCTAGACACTTTAACAAATGGCAGGCATAAAATCTGCCATTTTTTATTATCTTTTATTATAAAAAATATGAAACAAAAAATTAAACTAGAATTTTATTTTGCATTATTATTTCTGACTTTTTCATGTTCAAGCAATGATGATTCTATAGATTGCCCAAAAAAGCAAGGCGACCTTAATACCGAAATAAATGATATTATAAAATTCAATCCAAGATTTGTAACCTATGCAAAAGTGGAAGGTGTACTTTCTCTGGCGGCGGTTCAACTTGACGATGATTGTTTGTTTAGGGCTATCGTAAGTTTTATGATAGAAAATAAAAAAGGTAGACAAGATTTAAATAAATTAGATATTCAAAATAGATTTAATCCCTCTACTTCTTCGTTTAGTGAAGCTGACGGCGATGCTGTTTTAGGCTCGTGGGATTTATTGGAAACTGAACCCGCGTGGATTGAAATTGATGTTTTAGAAGACAAAGCAATGGAAGGAAGGTTTCATTCAACCTATTTACACAAAACAAATCAAAACGATTTTCACAGTTTACCAGATACATTGCGGTTTAAAAACGTCTCTTTTAAAGCCGAGCTTATTGTGCTTTCGGACGACCAATAAAATACAACTGCCCTGCTTTTGGTCAATGTTCTTTACGGCATTTTCTGCCAAAAATTGGTCAATAGTACATTGGCCCCTTCCAAAACCAACTGTTTGCATATTTCCAATCCTATTCCTTGACCAGCTCCAGTAACAATGACCACTTTATCCTTAAAATCCATAATATTTGCTTTGTTCAAAATAATCATACTAAGTTAATTATTTCTAAAACATTCATAATTACTGTTGTTCTTGTAATAACTTGATGTCATAAAATTTAAACTAACAGCCATGAAAAAAGTTTCCAGACGCTCTTTTGTTAAAAATTTAGGTTTAGGAATTGGTTCAACCGCAGTGTTACCTTCACTTACTTCTTTTAAAAATCTTTCTGAAAAAAATTCAAAAAAGTATACGGGCAAAAAATTGAATGTTGCACTTTGTGGTTTAGGACGTTATGCCAATATTTTAGCAGTGGGTTTAATGGAATCCCAATATTGTCATCTCTCTGGTATTATAACAGGAACACCATCAAAAGCAAAAAATTGGAAAGAACGGTATGCCATACCTGAGAAAAATATCTATGACTATGAGAGTTTTGATAAAATAAAAGAGAACAAGGATATTGATTTGGTCTATGTGGTCTTGCCAAATGGTATGCACAAAGAATATACTATAAGAGCCGCAAAGGCAGGAAAACATGTGATTGTAGAAAAACCAATGGCATTTACGGCAAAAGATTGTCAAGAAATGATCGATGCCTGTAAAAATGCTGGTGTTCAATTAGCAGTGGGTTATCGACTACACTATGAACCAAACCATTTAGAAATTAAAAGACTTGGGCAAGAAAAAATCTTTGGGCAGGTACGCTTAATTGAAGTTTCGCTTGGTTATAGTTTAACGGGTATACCTTCTGATGATTGGCATTTAAAAAAGGCACTATCTGGTGGTGGTCCGCTGATGAACCTTGGTGTTTATTGTATTCAGGCCAGTAGATATGTTTTGGGGGAAGAACCCATATCTGTAACTGCACAATTTGGTACGGTTACCATGCCCAATTTATTTAAAGAGGTTGAAGAATCCATTACTTGGCAACTAAACTTTCCCAGTGGAGCTTTGTGCACCTCATCAACAACATCCAATTGCGGCATTGATAGATTTTTTGCATCTGCAGAAAATGGTTTTTTTGAACTTGCTCCTGCAGTAAGTTATGGTCCTTTTAGAGGAAGGTCTAGCCATGGAGAGTTTAATTTCCCGGTTATTAACCAACAAGCTGCCCAATTGGACGGAATAGGAAAGTTACTCCTTGAAAACCGACAGCTTCCAAACCATATTTCTGGTGAAGAAGGACTTAAGGACATGCGGGTGATCGAAGGGATTTATAAAGCCGCGGCCAGCGGGGAAAAGGTTCTTATTGCCTAAAAAAATGAATGACATGAACTACATTTTGGACACAAAGTTGTATCCAAAGCTCCACGAGTGTTGCTTCTAAATAACTTCCAAAAAAAATAGAACTATATCCTAGAACATAGTTCTATTTTAAACCTAAAAAAAATTATTACACGACTAATATATACAACTATACTTACAATATTGTAGACAATGTAATAAGTGGTGTTATATGCGAATAAGTGGTAAGGAATAATTGTGTTCTTTTTTGTATAGAGGTATATTATTGTGCTAAGCTGGTATTGGAATTAAGCTTTATAAAATACTTAAATCACACATTCAAGATTATTATTTATAATGGTTGCTTTATGAAAAGATGCCTTTTGTTGTACCCGATTAAAACAAAAAAAGCCTTCAACTTTCGTTGAAGGCCTTGTGGTCCCACATGGGCTCGAACCATGGACCCCCTGATTATGAGTCAGGTGCTCTAACCAGCTGAGCTATAGGACCAGCTATCTACTAGCGGATGCAAAACTACTACTATTTTTAAAGGTTGCAAAAAATAAAGACGGTAATCTCTAATAAAATCGCTATTCTCCTTCCCCTTTGGGAGTGGGCTGAGGACGTACTTCTTGGCACAGTTCTATCAATACACCATTGCAACTTTTAGGGTGTACAAATGCCACTAGTTTATTGTCCGCACCTTTTTTTGGTGTTTTGTTCAAAATAGTAAATCCCTCTGCTGCCAATCTTGTTATTTCTGATTCAATATCATCAACAGCAAAGGCAATGTGGTGCACTCCTTCTCCTTTTTTTTCAATAAACTTGGCAATAGGGCCATTTTTATCCATAGATTCCAATAGTTCCACCTTATTTGGACCTACTTTAAAAAAAGAAGTTTTAACGCCTTCTGATGGCACCTCTTCTTCTTTATAGTGAGCTGTTCCAAGCAATTTTTTATACAATTGGTTAGAAGCTTCCAAATCTTTAACGGCAATTCCTATGTGCTCTATTTTGTTCACGTATTTCCATTTAACCATAAATCCCTAAAATACGCATTATTCTGCGTATTTTTGTCCCATGGAAACACAACGACAGAAAAAAATTGGAGGCGTACTGCAAAAAGATTTGGCAGACATCCTGCAACGTGCTGCCACTGATGGAGGGCTTAAAGGAACTTTAATTTCCATATCAAAAGTGTCTGTAACAACAGATTTATCCATAGCCAAGGTGTATGTTAGCATTTTTCCCCCAAAAAATGCGGCCGAATTAATGGAGGGGATTAAATCCAATCAACCTCTAATAAAACATGAGTTGGCACAACGCACTAAAAATCAGTTGCGAAAAACACCACAGCTTTTATTTTTTCTAGATGACTCTTTAGAGTATATAGAAAACATAGAAAAATCACTTAAAGGGGAAGAAAACCCTATTGAGGATAGAGACTTATTGGAAAAAAGAAAAAAATTATAGGCCTTGAACTTTCCTTTGTACATCGCTCAGCGGTATGTAAGGTCTAAAAGCAGTCAAAATGTAGTGAACATCATTAATTTTGTCACGTTTTTGGTTATCGTCATTGGTTCCATGGCGCTTTTTATTGTTCTTTCGGGTTTTTCGGGCTTAAAGACCTTTAGCCTTTCTTTTAGTCAATCTACAGACCCAGATCTTAAGGCACAACCTGCCATTGGGAAGTTTTTTTCCATTTCATCTGAACAAGAAAAAGAATTGAGTAAAATTTCTGGGGTAGTTTCTTATGCCAAAGAGATAGAAGAACAAGTATATCTTACCCATAGGGAAAAAAGCCATGTAGCCTATATAAAAGGGATTGATGCCAATTATACCACAACAACCCATATGGACAGTACCATTTACTATGGCAATTGGGAAGTTAATCAAAACCATGCTGTTGCAGGAAGAGGAATAGTAAATCTTTTGGGGCTGGCCATCAACGACCCTCGTAGTCGCTTGATCATTTTAGCGCCCAAACCAGGGAAAGGAAGTCTTTCCCAACAAACTTCTACAAATCCTTTTGATAACCTGTTCAATCGTTTACCAATAGTTATCAGTGGTGTGTATGCCATTGAAAATGATTTGGACAGCAAATATGTGTTTGCGGATCTGCCACTGGTACAGGCTTTATTGGAAAAAGACGATACAACTATTTCTGGAATAAATTTTAAACTTGATGAAACAACGGATGTTTCCGAAATTAGGACTGACATCAATGAAGTTCTTGGAAATACCATTGTTTTAAAAGATAGAAAAGAATTGAACAGTACCTTGTACCGAATGCTAAATACTGAAAATTTAGCGACCTATCTTATTTTTACCTTGGTACTCATTATTGCCCTTTTTAATGTTGTTGGTGCCATTATTATGATGATTTTGGACAAACAGCAAAACTCCAGAACGCTCTATAGTTTGGGAACAACGGTAAAAGAATTGCGCCATATTTATTTCGTTCAAGGAGTGTTGGTCACAAGTTTGGGCGGGCTTATTGGAGTGTTGTTGGGTGCTTTATTGGTATGGTCCCAGTTAGCTTTTGGGTGGTTAAAAATAACTCCTTCACTTGCTTATCCTGTTGAATTCCAATTTATCAATATTCTTATTGTATTGGCAACTATTGTAGTATTGGGTGTCATTGCTTCTAAAATTGCGAGCAGTAGAGTGAACAAAAATCTGGTTACATCCTCTTAAAAAAGAGGTTTATATAAATTGATAATCCCCAAACTTTTCCAATACTTCATCAAAAGCAGCAAAAACATCTACTGAGTCATCACTGGTCACCATTTTCATTCGGTAAGATTTAAAATCTGGTATTCCTTTAAAGTAATTGGTGTAATGCCTACGGGTTTCAAACACCCCTAGTTTTTCCCCTTTCCAATCTATCGCCATTTGTAAGTGCCTACGGGCTGCGATTACCCTCTCCTCCATAGTTGGCGGGGCGGTATGTTTTCCTGTCTTAAAATAATGCTTTACTTCCTTAAAGAACCATGGGTTGCCAATACTTGCACGGCCAATCATTGCGCCATCCAAACCATAATCATCCCGCATTCTCATAGCTGCTTCTGGTGTGTCTATATCCCCATTTCCAAAAACAGGAATGTGCATTCTTTGGTTGTTTTTCACGGCTGCAATAGGTTTCCAATCAGCATCTCCCTTATACATCTGCACACGGGTACGTCCATGAATGGCTATTGCTTTAATGCCCACATCTTGTAATCGTTCTGCAACCTCAACAATTTTAATGGAATCATTGTCCCAGCCCAAACGGGTTTTTACAGTGATGGGCAAATGGGTTCTTTTTACCATTTCTTCCGCCAGTTTTACCATAAGAGGAATGTCCCTAAGAATCCCTGCCCCGGCATTTTTACTGACCACTTTTTTAACAGGACATCCAAAATTGATGTCTATAATATCTGGGTTGGATTTTTCAACAATATCAATAGATTGAAGCATGGAGTCCAAATTGGCACCAAAAATCTGAATACCAACAGGTCTCTCTTTCTCGTAAATATCAAGTTTTAAAACACTTTTAGCTGCATCCCGTATCAACCCTTCAGAAGAAATGAATTCTGTGTACACCACATCTGCTCCTTGTTCCTTGCACAGTGCACGAAAAGGTGGGTCGCTCACATCTTCCATTGGTGCTAAAAGCAATGGAAAATCTGGTAGTTGTATGTCTCCTATTTTGGGCAAAATATAACTGTTTATAAAAGTGCAAAAATACGGAAAAAGAAAAAGCCAACTTAAAAGTTGGCTTTAACAATACTATCTATAATAAGACCAGGTTTAAAACTTGATTTTCTTCTTTACAATTTCTCCATCCCTATCCACTGTTACTTCTGCGCTATCGCCTTCTTTAAAAACAGAAAGGGCTTTCATATAACTCATCATATCTATAACCGTACTATCCCCAAGCTGTATGACTATATCACCTTTTTTTAACCCTCCATTGAACGCTGGTCTATCTTCACTAACACCATCTATACGCATTCCCTTACCATCAAAAAGGTAATCTGGCATTACGCCCAATCCCACTTTAAAACGAGGAACTTCATCACTTTCATTCTTGGTTTTTCTAAACTGGAGTTTATCATTGTCATCTAATTCCCCAATGGTAGCAACGATAAAGTCGGTAATCATTTCCATACCTTCATAATTCAACTTTTCATAATCATCGGTAGGTTTGTGATAATCTTCATGCTGACCTGTAAAAAAATGCAATACAGGGATATCCTGAAGGTAAAATGAAGTATGGTCAGAAGGTCCTACGCCTGACTCTTTCAACACTAATTTAAACCCTGGGTTCAAGGAATTCAATACTTGTTTCCAAATAGGTGAAGTGCCTGTACCGCTTACAGATAACGTTTTATCTTCTCTTAATCTCCCCACCATGTCCATATTGATCATGTAATTGGCTTTAGAAAGGTCAATTGTTGGGTTTTTTGCAAAATAGTTACTTCCCAAAAGACCTATTTCTTCTCCAGAAAAAGCCATGAACAAATAATTGTTTCCTTTTAATGTGTCCTTAAGTTTTTCTGCCAGTTTCAAAAGCACGCCTACTCCACTTGCATTGTCATCCGCACCATTATGTATAGCTTCCCCAACATATAAAGAACCTTCACCGCCCATTCCCAAATGGTCATAATGCGCTCCTATGATAATTGTATTTATTGCCTTGTTATCCACATATCCTATAACATTTCTGCCTGTTACAACACTATCACCCTCTTTTACAAATTGGGCCTTATCGTGTGGTCCCTTCTTGGGTTTAAATGTAAACGTTTGTAGGTATGTATTGTCCAAACCTTTAGGTAAAAGACCTATATTTTTCATTCGGTCTTGTATGTAGGTTGCAGCTTTTATTTCGTTTTCAGTACCTGTTTCCCTGCCCCCTAAATCATCTTTAGCCAAAAATGACACATCCTCTTTGATGCTCACTGGTGGTGTTTCTTTTTCTTTGCACGATAAAAAAATCAGAAAAAATCCAAAAAGAAATATCTTATTCATAACGTTAAAAGTTAATTTTACATAAAAATAAGCATCTTATGAGAAAATTCTCTTTTCTTTTTTTAGTTATTCTTTTTTTTAACTGTAAACAAGAGCAGAAAAAGAAATCCGTTGTAGAAGAAAATGTAATTGCAATAGAAACAACATCTGATTCTTTAATATATCCTGAAGAAGTTCATTTTAAATCTTTACAACAAATAACTTTTGGCGGAGACAATGCTGAAGCTTATTGGAGTTTTGATGACAAAAAAATCATTTTTCAATCCAATAATACAAATTGGGGCCTTGAATGTGATCAAATGTTCTTAATGAACGTTGGTGAAACTTTTGAAAATACAACCCCTCCCATGGTAAGTACGGGAATGGGCAGAACAACTTGTTCGTATTTTTTACCGGACAATAAACATATAATTTACGCTTCAACACATTTGGTGGACAAAGAATGTCCTGAAGTTCCACTTCGGAAAAATGGTAAATATGTATGGCCTGTTTATGATTCTTTTGACATTTTTGTGGCAGATTTAGAGGGAAATATAACCCAGCAACTTACTCATGAAACTGGTTATGATGCAGAACCAACCATCTCCCCAAAAGGCGATAAGATTGTATTCACTTCTATGCGAAGTGGCGACCTAGAATTATATACCATGAATTTGGATGGTAGCGATGTGACCCAAATAACAGATTATCTTGGTTATGATGGTGGTGCTTTTTTCTCTCCTGATGGTTCTAAAATAATTTTTAGGGCTTCTAGACCAGAAACTGAAGAGGAAATTGCCGAATACAAAGAGCTCCTGTCCCAAGGTTTGGTACAACCTACAGAAATGGAACTTTTTATCTGTGATGCAAATGGGGATAACCTTAAGCAATTAACTTATTTGGGCAATGCTAATTGGAGTCCATTTTTTCATCCGTCCGGTGAAAAAATTCTTTTTTCCAGCAATTATGAATCTGAACGTGGATTCCCTTTTAACCTTTATTTAATTGATATTGATGGTAAAAACTTGGAACGGGTGACCCATGGTGAAACTTTTGATGCCTTTCCTGTTTTCTCTAACGATGGTAAAAAATTGGTGTTTTCTAGTAATCGGAATAATGGTGGCACTAGGGATACAAATCTTTTTATTGCAGAATGGGAAAATTAGGTTGTTATAACCTATCTCTTTCATTTTTGTCAATGTCCCTTTCATTATCGCTCAGTTTAAAGTTCCCAAACTTGTAGGTAAAGCCAAAGCGGACATATTGCCATTCCGATTTGGGTGAGTAGGAATTGTTCTGATTTAAATATTTAGAAACATATTCTGTATTGACCTTGTTTAATATGTCTTCTATTGATAAAGAAATACTCGCTCTATTTTTCCAAAGTGTTTTTCTTAATCCAAACGTAAGGTCAGTAGTCGAGCCCTGCACATAAGATCCCGAAATAAAATCAGTAAAATGCAAAAAACTAAGTTCCCCTGTAAATGTTCCATCTTTTGACAATGTTATATAATTTGCCAATTGAAAATACAGTCCTTCTACTTTATTGGTATACGGCACGTTGTTTGTTTCAGCTGCCATAAACGTTTCGTCCTCATAGAACAGTGAAGTATAGGCATACAAATACCAATTTTTCAATATAGATTTACTTATGGTGAAGTCCAATCCGTAAGAAATACTTTCAAGAACATTCTGGTTTAATGAGTGAAAGGTTTGGGTTTGATTGTCTTGAAAACTAAGCCTACTGATATCATTGCCATTATCATTATAATATAGTGCAAAAAAATAATCCCCTTTTAACGTATACCCAAGTTTAAATTTATGTGCAAAGCTTGGTTGAAGATTTGGATTGCCCGTTGTATAATCGTTTTCATAAAGAAAATACCTAAAAGGGTTTAAATCATCATATCTTGGTCTGGTCAATTTTCTACTATAATCAAAAGAAAAACTGTGGCTCTCAGAAGCCGTATATAATATATAAGCACTTGGGAACAATTCAAAATATTGCTGGGTATTGGTTGTATTTAAGGTTAAAGATTTTCCTTTTGCATCTGTATATTCTCCACGAACTCCTGCCTTTAATGTCCATTTTTCCCAATTTTTTAGAATACTTGCATATCCTGCAAAAACAGATTCATCATACTCAAAATTATCAGAAAGATTGGGATCAAGTGTTTGGGTGGCGCCTAAAACATTAAAAAAAACGATTCCGCTTGTTGATTGTATTACCGAAGCTTTTGCTCCAGTTTCAAAAACGGCACCGCCAATAGGAGTTGTATAATCCATTTGGCCCGTCATAATTTCTATATCCTGAGCAGAATCTGTATAAAAACTGTTGTTCCTTAGAAAACTATCCACAGGGTCAAAATAATCTGTAGAAACCCCTTGTGTTTGCACTTCATCATAAGTAGTAAAATGCCCATTTAGGCTTAACGATGCCCCTTCTTTTTTAAAATTATGCTTATAGGTCAAATCAAACGCTAAATTTTTAGTGTCGTTCTCTAAATTGCTATTTGTCATTAAGACTGAGTCCAACTGCCTTTGCCCATTATATGCCTGACCATATAAATTGTTTGTAAACGTCTTGTTCGGGAAATATGATAAATTGGAGGTAAAATTGATGGTGTTTTTATCATTTATATCGTAGTCTAAAATAACATTGGCGTTGTGCCCCAAAGACCTAGTCACTTTATTGTAATCTGTATCCCATATAGAAAATACAGTATTGTTGTTGTCAATATAATTAATAGTGCTGTATGTTCTTTTATTTACCTTTCTTGGACTTATGCTATAGTTTGCAAAAACATTTAGGTTTTTTGTTTTTAAATAATGGCTAGTGCCTATATTGTATTTTGGGAAAACGGCCTGAGTATAGTTACCATTAATACTTCCTTTGTAGCCTGGTACTACATTTTTACTCGTTATAATGTTTAATATTGGTCCTCCTTCAGCATCATAACGTGCTGGAGGGGTCTGAATAACTTCTACCGACTTAATATTTACACCAGAAAAACCTTCCAATAAATCTTTTATCTCAGATTGTGACAATTGTACTTTTCGGTCATTAAGGTATATGCTAGGAGTTTGGCTTCCTATCTGTAACTGATCCTGAACCATGATAACTCCTGGTGTACTTCTTAATATGTCCCAAGCACTCCCTCCTGAGACAACCGTGTTTTCAACATTAAAAACCACTCGATCTACTTTTCGTTCTATGGTTGGTTTTTTTGCCACTACCACTACCTCTTCCAAACTTTCTACATTTTCTTCAATAATCAAGGTGCCCATTTTAATATCCTGTTGAACATCAATGGCGGTAAGTTTAGATGTTTGTCCTATATAACTTGTGCTAATCCAATATAATGAAGGTGACACACCGTTAATACTAAAAAAACCTTGCTCATTGGCAGAAGCTCCTTTAACTACAGTTGAATCTGATATAAGAAGTAAAAAAACATTGGCAAAGGGAATAGGGTCATTGACACCATCCTTAACAAATCCACTAACTTGATAGTCTTGAGCAGATAAGCTTAAGGTGTTGATGAAACATAATATCAATATGAGATATAGGTTTTTCATCTTCAATCTGGGGGTTGAACCTCCAAATCTAAGAAAATATTTAACTTTTTTTTTACAAAATGTGTAATATTTAAATACTTATACTGTACTAACATTATAATTTTCTCCTTATTTATTCAAATCCACAACCTATGGAGGGCAAATAAATTATATTTGCAGTTGCTTCTATTTGTTCAAACAAATATGTTGGTGAAAATTATATGAAAAAAATCAGAAACTTCTGTATTATAGCCCATATTGACCATGGGAAAAGCACATTAGCTGATAGGCTATTGGAGTTTACCGGTTCAGTAACCGACCGGGAAAAACAAGATCAATTGTTAGACAGCATGGATTTGGAGCGGGAGCGTGGTATTACCATAAAAAGCCATGCCGTACAAATGGAATATACTTTTGAAGGCGAAGAATATATTTTAAATTTAATAGACACCCCGGGCCATGTAGATTTCTCTTATGAGGTTTCTAGATCCATTGCAGCTTGTGAGGGTGCACTTTTGGTGGTTGATGCCGCACAGAGTATCCAGGCACAAACTATAAGTAACCTTTATTTGGCTTTGGAAAATGATTTGGAGATTATTCCTGTATTGAACAAAATTGACCTTCCCAGTGCAAACCCAGAAGAGGTAATAGATGATATTGTAGATCTTTTGGGCTGTAAGCCAGAAGATGTTATTCCCGCCAGCGCCAAAACCGGTATTGGCATTAAAGAAATATTGGCCGCTGTTATAGAACAAATTCCCGCACCTAAGGGAAATCTTGATGAACCATTGCAAGCACTTATATTTGACTCGGTCTACAACACTTTTAGAGGTGTGGAAACCTATTTTAAGGTTATTAATGGTGAAATTAAAAAAGGGCAAAAAATAAAATTTGTCGCTACTGGTAAAACCTATTTTGCGGATGAAGTAGGCACATTAAAACTTCAACAAGTTCCTAAACAAAGTATAAAAGCGGGAGATGTTGGGTATCTTATTACAGGAATAAAAGATGCCAGAGAAGTAAAAGTAGGGGATACCATTACAGATGCAATTAACCCAACAAGTAATGCCATTTCTGGTTTTGAAGATGTAAAACCTATGGTATTTGCTGGTATTTACCCCGTTGATACCGAAGACTTTGAAGAATTGCGTTCTTCCATGGAAAAGCTACAGCTAAATGATGCCTCTTTGGTTTTTCAACCAGAAAGCAGTGCGGCCCTTGGGTTTGGTTTTCGTTGTGGGTTTTTGGGAATGTTGCACATGGAAATTATTCAGGAAAGATTGGAGCGGGAATTTAACATGACCGTAATAACCACCGTACCCAATGTAAGTTACCATGCCTTTACACGAAAAGACCCTGATAAACCATTAATTGTAAATAACCCCTCTGATTTACCAGACCCATCTACCGTAGATCATATAGAGGAACCTTTCATAAAGGCCACAATCATAACCAAAGCTGACTATGTGGGCAATGTAATGTCTCTTTGTATTGAAAAAAGAGGCCTTATTACAAACCAAACATACCTAACTACTGAACGTGTAGAACTTACGTTTGATATGCCTCTCGCCGAGATTGTTTTTGATTTTTACGATCGCTTAAAAACAGTTTCTAAAGGATACGCCTCTTTTGATTATACCCCAATTGGTATGAGGCCTTCCAAGTTGGTGCGATTGGATATTTTATTGAATGCCCAGCCCGTTGATGCACTTTCTGCCTTGATCCATGCAGATAACGCCGCCAACATAGGTAAAAAAATGTGTGAAAAACTAAAAGAACTTATTCCAAGACAGCAGTTTGACATTCCTATCCAAGCTGCCATTGGGGCAAAAATCATTTCTAGGGAAACTATAAAAGCATTGCGAAAAGATGTGACCGCAAAATGTTATGGGGGTGATATTTCCCGTAAGCGAAAATTATTGGAAAAGCAGAAAAAAGGAAAGAAACGTATGCGCCAAGTAGGAAATGTAGAAATTCCACAGCAGGCATTTATGGCCGTTTTAAAGTTGAATGACTAATTGGTGTTTTCTTGCATATCAAACATTTTACCAAGGTAAACCAGTTTGTGGCCTTCATCAATATCATTGAATTCTTTACTATAAGAAGAAATTATTTTTAACGCTCCATCTGGGGCTTTAAGGAATATGGGGACAATATCATCATCAATTTTAGTGGTTTCAATCAAGGCATCATAATGGTTCTTATCATTGATGTTTATTTCATTGATTGCAGGGTATTTTCTTATGGCCTCAATCAGTTTGATAAAATCGTCCGTATGTGAAAAAAGACCTTCTCTTGGATTGTTTTCTGGGTCGTTCATTTCATCTGCATTTATCAAACGAAAAGAACCGTTCTCCCCAAACTGTTTTTTAAATTTATCAATGGCGTACTTGTTAATATCTGTGTTTTCTGTCAATGCCATTAAGTAGCCAACATCGCTCAATTCAATATCATCAGTAAGTGTTTCAGAATAAATATCGGCCGTCATTGCCTCCAGGCCCATTTTTTTTGCTTTTTCTATATTCTTTTGGTTACTGTCTATCAACACCACATGACGATTGTTCTTTTCCAAATAACTCCCTATCAACCTTGATACTTTAGAGGCACCGATAATAAGTATTCCGTTAGATTTGTTTAGAAATACCCCAACTAATTTCGCGAACATTCTTGCTGTCGTAGCATTGAGCAACACCGTGCCCAATACAATCATAAAAACCAAAGGGGTAATGTACTCTGCTCCAGACTCTCCCTTTGCGAGAAGCTTTGATCCAAAAAGAGAAGCAATACCAGCGGCCACAATCCCTCTTGGACCCACCCAACCAATAAACAATTTTTCTTTTAATTTTAAATTGGACCCCCTTGTACTTATAAAAACACCTAATGGACGTATTAAAAACACAATGACTGCAAAAAGTGATACGGTTTTCCAATTGTAAATTAATTCTAAATCGGCAATATTAATATTTGCTGCCAATAGAATAAATAGGATTGAAATCAACAAAACACTGAGTGACTCTTTAAAATAGAGCAGTTCCTTTATATTGGGCAGGTTTATATTCCCCAAAACCATACCCATGACTACAACGGCCAAAAGGCCAGATTCATGTGCAAATACATCAGACAATACAAATACAAGCAATACCACGGACAAAGAAGCGACGTTCAATAAATAATGTGGAATCAATTTCTTTTTTATGGAAAAAGCCAAGGCGTGTGCAAAAGTAAATCCGAAGGTTGTTCCAAAAAGTAAAATCTTACCAAACTCGACTAATGCTGTTTGAGTAAATGCTTCTCCTTCACCCACACTTATAAATTCATACACCAAAACCGCAACCAATGCTCCTATGGGGTCTATTAAAATTCCTTCCCATTTTAAAACAGTGGACACATCTTTCTTTAGTGGTATATTTCTTAGAATAGGTGTAATTACAGTTGGACCAGTAACAATAATCAAAGCTGAAAAAAGAAAGCTAATTTGCCAATTTAGACCAAAAATATAGTGGGCAGCAACCCCAGCGCCAAAAAAAGTAATTAAACTACCAATAGTAATCAACTTGGTAATAACAGGGCCTACATTTTTTATTTCAGAACGTTTGAGGGTCAATCCGCCTTCAAAAAGAATAATACTAATGGCAAGTGATACAAAATAGTAAAGTCCATCTCCTGGGAAAAGTCCTTTTTTTCCGTTCCATATGGGTTCTATCAGTTTAGCGCCGTCTTCTGTATATAATGTAGCTATTGGACCTACTAACAAGCCTATTAAAAGTAAGGGTAGTATGGCGGGTAATTTTAACCTCCACGCCACCCATTGGGCAATAATTCCAAATATTATAATTCCCGCTAGCTCTAGCATTGGTTGGTTTTTGAGTTAAAACACTAATTTAAGATAAATATTAATTCTTACCCAACTGACATTCAATTAGCTTAATTTAATTCTTCCTTATTTTATAATATCTATTGTAACTTCATATTCCCTTTTAT
>CAYNLI010000076.1:0-14724 GCA_964398035.1 uncultured Flavobacteriaceae bacterium
GAAAAGACACTGGAAATAGCTCAGTATAAACAAAAAAAGCGACTCCGTTTCCGAAGTCGCTTTTTTTAATATATGGTTTTTCCGTCTTTATTTTTAAAACGGTATTCTAAATATGTATACGCATCTCTAGGTTGTATTTTAATCCATTTTTTATGTTCCATAAACCATTTGGAACGTATAGATGGGAAACCTTGAGTTATGTAGGCCGCAATAAATGGATGTATATTTAATGTAATTCCATTTTTTTTGGCGGGTCCTTTCAACAGTTTTTCCAAATCAGAAGTTATTTTATCAATTAAAACAATAGGGGCTTCTACTTCACCACCACTTCCGTTGGGGTTTGCCTCACTTGTTTTAATGTTCATTTCTGGTCTTACCCGTTGTCTTGTAATTTGTATTAGACCAAACTTGCTTGGAGGTAATATTTTATGTTTGGCTCTATCGTCTTTCATTTCATCCCTAAGATGGTCAAAAAGTCTTCTTCTATGGTCTGGCTTGGTCATATCAATAAAATCAACTACAATGATACCTCCCATATCACGTAACCGTAGTTGTCTTGCAATTTCTGAAGCTGCTAGTAGATTTACTTCTAATGCCGTATCCTCTTGGTTTTTAGCCTTGTTGGATCGGTTACCACTATTTACATCCACTACATGTAAAGCTTCAGTATGCTCTATAATCAAATATGCCCCTTTACTCATGGAAGCAGTTCTTCCAAAAGAGGTCTTAATTTGCCTTTCTATCCCAAATTTTTCAAAAATGGGGACAGTAGAATTATACAATTTTACAATAGATTCTTTTCCGGGCGCAATTTCTTGCACATAGTCTTTAATCTGGTCATAAAGCGTTTCGTCATCCACATGAATACCGGTAAAGGAGTCATTAAAAACATCTCTTAATATAGAAGATGCTCTATTGAGCTCTACCATAGCTTTATATGGATGGGGTGCTTTATACAATTTCTTACACATTGTTGACCATTTGGCCAACAAGTTTTGTAGATCTTTGTCCAGTTCTGCTACTTTTTTGCCTTCTGCAACTGTTCTAATAATAATACCAAATCCTTTGGGTTTAATGCTTTTTACAAGCCTTTTTAACCTATTTTTTTCTTCATTGGACTCAATTTTTTGAGAAACTGAGACACGTTCAGAAAATGGAACCATAACTATGTATCGTCCTGCTATAGATAGCTCAGAACTAATACGTGGTCCTTTGGTGGATATGGGTTCTTTAACAATTTGCACCAATAAAGATTGATTGGCTTTGATAGCATCTGTTATGCTACCATTTTTATCAATATCTTTTTCAAATGGAAAGTTTTTAAGGGAATAATCTCTTAATTTCCCTGTGCTCACATTTTTTACAAATTTTAACATTGAAGATAATTGTGGTCCTAGATCATGGTAATGCAAAAAAGCATCTTTCTCATAACCTACATTTACAAATGCCGCATTAAGACCCGTTACGGGCTTTCTAATTTTGGCAAGAAAAATATCACCAACTGAAAAGTCGTTGTTATCTTCTTCTTTATGCAATTCTGTGAGTTTTCCATCCTTTAATAAAGCAAAATCGACGGCATCGGAACTAGATCTTACGATTAATTCTCTATTCACCTGAATCAATTTTTATTTATCTAATCAACGGCATTGTGCCTTTGTTTGGATAAATAGATTAAACAATAGTCAGTACAGGTTGTATAAACCTGCTGAAATCCTCTAGGGATTCCTATGTCAATGAACGTATAAAAAGAAAAAGTAGTTATTAACTACTTTTTCTTGTGACGGTTAGCTCTCCTCCGCTTTTTGCGTTTATGGGTAGCTACCTTATGTCTCTTTCTTTTTTTACCACTCGGCATAAATGTTCCTTTTAATTATTATTTTACTTGTACGTTGCTTTTAACACCTTCTACAAAAACCTTTGCAGGTTTAAATGCAGGAATGTTGTGCGCAGGTATTTTTATGGTAGTATTTTTAGAAATATTCCTACCTGTTTTTTCAGCTCTTGTTTTGACAATAAAACTACCAAAACCTCTTAAATAAACATTGTCACCACTTTCTAAAGAGGATTTAACTTCCTCCATAAAAGATTCCACAGTTGCTTGTACATCTCCTTTTTCAATTCCCAGTTTTTCTGAGATTTTCGTTACAATATCAGCTTTCGTCATTTTAAAAAATAAATTTTCTATATGTTTTTTTAGGGTTGCAAATATATAAATTTAATTCAATCTTTATATCCTAAAGAACTAATTTTAAGTATTTAAACAGTTACTTTTATCCATTATTGTTTTATTGATGTCTTTTTCTCAAAAAATTCTACTTTGGTACGCTAATAACAAGAGAAATCTCCCTTGGAGAAACACCCGAGATCCGTACAAAATATGGCTTTCAGAAATTATGCTTCAACAGACTCGTGTTGCACAGGGCACGCCTTATTACCATGCGTTTGTCAAGAATTTTCATAACGTTGATGATTTGGCAAATGCAAGTGAGGAAAAGGTATTGAAATTATGGCAGGGATTGGGGTATTATTCCAGAGCAAGGAATTTACATGCAACTGCCAAGACAATTTCTCGAGAGCAAAATGGACAATTCCCCAAAACATATAAAGAACTCATAAAATTAAAAGGAGTTGGTGATTATACCGCCAGTGCCATAGCCTCTTTTTGTTTTGATGAACCAGAGCCTGTTCTGGATGGGAATGTCTTTAGGGTTTTGGCAAGGTATTACGGAGTTGAGATTCCTATAAACAGTCCCAAGGGTGGTAAATACTTTAAGGAATTGGCCACAGAGATAATGAATGTAGAGAATATTAGGGATTACAATCAAGGAATAATGGAATTTGGTTCCATACAATGTGCTCCTAGAAATCCAGATTGCACTAATTGTCCTTTAAATGACGGATGCATTGCTTTAAAAGAACGTAAAGTTGACCAACTACCAGTTAAACTTAAAAAAATCAAAATCAAGAACAGATATTTTAACTATTTGGTCCCTATAGCGATTGGGATGGATGGGCAACATACAATAGAACTTAGAAAACGCTTGGGAAAAGGAATTTGGCAAAATTTATTTGAGTTTCCTTTGTTGGAAACCAATAGTGAAATTGATATTGAGGAAATAAAAAAAGAAATGACAACTGTAATAGATATAATAGGTATGCCAGATGTATACTTATATAATGATAAACCTATTATTCATAAATTATCTCATCAGCATTTGCACACCAAATTTTGGATAGTAAAAACAGAAGAAGAGGTTGAAAAAGGCATTAAATTTTCTGAATTGGAAAAGTATCCTGTACCAGTTTTAATAGCTGATTTTATAAAAGCATTTAAAATTTAGTATTTTTGATTTAAGATAAAAGTTATGAGTGGAACATTGAATAAAGTGATGCTAATTGGGCATTTAGGTGATGAGGTAAAAATACATTATTTTGAAGGAGGTAACTGTATTGCCCGTTTTCCATTGGCAACCAATGAAAGCTATACAAATAGACAAACAGGAGAGAAAGTAACCAATACTGATTGGCACAATATAGTAGTGCGCAACAAAGCGGCTGAAATATGTGAAAAATACCTTAGTAAAGGAGATAAAATCTATGTTGAAGGCAGGCTAAAGAACAGACAATGGCAAGGAGAGGATGGCAATACGCGTTATACTACAGAAGTACACGTACAAGAATTTACATTCTTATCCACTAAAAAGGAAGCAATGGCCAATGCCAGTGCACAACCAGTACAGCAAAGTCAGCAACCACAGCCTACAGTAGCTGAACCAAAGGAGCAGTCACAACCTGTTAATGAGCCAGAACAGGATGATGATTTGCCATTTTAGACAAATAAATTAAATTTTAACTATTGGATCCAGACCCCCTTAGTTTACTACTATATATTTCTATTTTTGATAGTGCTGTTGCATTAAAAACAATCATTTTAATAGTTCTTTTAGTGTGCTCCGCCTTAATTTCTGGTGCAGAAGTCGCTTTTTTTGGCCTTTCGGTTACTGATATTAATAAACTGGAAGAAGAGAAAAGAGGAACAGGGAAAATAGTGGTCAAACTTTTAGAGAAACCAAAAAAATTACTTGCCACTATATTGATAGCCAATAACACTATTAATATTGGCATGGTTCTGTTGTTCAGTTCTTTGGGGGATGTATTGTTTGTAGACATCGATCATCAATTTTTTGGGGTTATATCTGCTAGGTTCTTGTTGGAAGTTGTAGTAATCACTTTTTTGATTTTAATGTTTGGGGAAATTTTACCAAAAATTTATGCGAATAGGAACAGGGTCAGTTTTTCAAAATTTATGGCATATCCCTTAAAATTTATGAATTTTGTTTTTTCACCTCTTAGTTTACCCATGCAGTCCGCTACACTTTTTTTGCATGATAAATTAGGAAAACAGAAATCTAACTTAAGCGTAAATCATTTGTCCCAGGCATTGGAACTTACTGATGAAGGTGATACGACAAAAGAAGAACAGAAAATTTTACAGGGCATTGTTTCTTTTGGAAATACAGATACCAAACAGGTAATGCGCCCTAGAATAGATATTTTTGCGCTGAATGAGAATATAAAGTTCTCTGAAGTGCTCCGAGAAATAAAAAATAACGGATATTCCAGAATACCCGTCTTTTCAGAGAATATGGACAATGTATTGGGAGTGCTTTATGTAAAGGATGTCTTGCCCTATATTGACCGTAAAACCTTTAATTGGTTGTCCTTAATCAGAGAGCCCTATTTTGTGCCTGAAAATAAGAAATTAGATGATTTGTTGTTGGAGTTTCAGGAAAAGAAGAACCACTTAGCCGTTGTAGTAGATGAATATGGTGGCACCTCAGGGATTGTTACTTTAGAAGATATTATTGAAGAAATTGTTGGGGATATAAGTGATGAGTTTGATGATGTGGATTTAATATTCTCAAAGTTGGATGAACATAATTATATTTTTGAAGGAAAAACAACCCTAAAGGATTTCTATAGAGTGGTTAAGATTGATGACGAGGAAGATTTTGAAGAACAAAAAGGAGAATCTGAAACCATTGCTGGTTTTGTTCTTGAAATAGCTGGAAATTTTCCAAAAAGAGGGGAAACAATAAAGTTTAAGGAATATCAGTTTATTATAGAAAGCTTGGACAAAAAAAGATTAAAGCAAATAAAATTCACTCTTCCAAATGAATAACAAATATTTTTTCTTTTGGCTTTTTATAGTCACTTTAATTGGTTGTAAGGATGATATATTGCCCAAACCCAAAGCTATGCTTAGGTTGGATTATGCCAATGGAGTAGCCAAAGAATTAGAAATTGACTGTCATTATAGTTTTGATTACAATCAAATAGCAACGATGAAAGCCAGCAATAATTGTTCTTTAACGTTGGGTTACCCAATGATGAAGGGCTCTATTTTTATCACTTACAAGAAAGTAAATGGCAATCTGAATACGTTACTATCTGATGCTCAAAAACTATCTTATGAGCATGCAATAAAAGCAGATAAAATCCTTCCGTATCCTTTTGCCAATGAAGAGGGTAAAGTCTATGGTATGTTTTATGAAATAGAGGGTGATGCCGCCTCACAAGCACAATTTTATGTTACAGATAGTATAAACCATTTTGTAACAGGCTCTTTGTATTTTTCTACTAAACCAAATTATGATTCTATTTTTCCAGCGGCAGTATATCTTCAAAAAGATGTCCGTAGAATTATGGAAACGTTTAGGTGGAAAGAATAATTATTGTTCTTTTTTCAATAAAGCTTCAGCTTGTTCAATACTGGTCTTAATTTGTTCTTGAAGAGCATTTACCTTTTCTTCTTCT
This sequence comes from uncultured Flavobacteriaceae bacterium, assembly GCA_964398035.1. Classification (GTDB taxonomy): domain Bacteria; phylum Bacteroidota; class Bacteroidia; order Flavobacteriales; family Flavobacteriaceae; genus Saonia. The sequence continues at coordinate 5,818 of CAYNLI010000076.1, forward strand.
TCATTAAGCCATTGTTGTTTTTCGGCCGTAAGTTCTTTACCATTAAGAATTTCATCAGAGTCAAATCTATTGCCAAAACCTTGCATCCAATCCATCATGGTTTTGTGGGCAGCTTGCAAATCCCTTTTTGCAGTTTCATATTTCAACCCTGTTTCGGTGCTATCTACCTTGTCGTTCAATTCTCCTACCAACTTACCTATAATTGACATTTTCGGCATTACTTCATCATGAACGGCCATCACTTGTTGCATTTGGGTTGGGCCTTCTACTTGTTTTTTTTCTTCTTTACAGGAAAGAAGAAAAATTGAACATAAAATAGGGATTATTAAAAATTGTTTTCTCATGGGTGCTTATTCTTTAATAGTTATGTTTTCAACGTTGTAGATATATTCTTTTACTTTGGTTTCTTTAATGACACTTACAATGTCATCAATGGATACAGATTTGCTATCAAATAAAATCACAGCAAATGCCTTTTCATAGCTGATTAAGGCCTTTTGTACACCCTGTAAACCCATGATGTTTTCTTGAAGGACATCAGCGCAACCTTCTTGGCAAGCCATTCCTGTTATGGTGAACTCAGCGGTAATCAATTTGTTTTCTACGAGAGTTTCTTTCTCCATTTTTACATCTTGTCCTTTTATATCATTGCCACAAAAACAGGAAATAATCAAAATCAAAAAAAGTAATTGGATATTTTTCATTTTAGAATGTTTTTTATAGTTGTTCAAAAGTACTTATTATAGTTTTTTTATAGCCAAAAACCATGTTATCTTTTATTATTCAGCATGTTTATGATGCTAATTTAAGAGGGGATAAAAATATAAATTGTGTATATAATGGCTCTAGAAAAAAGCACTTAACTTATTTTTAACATTCAATATATTCTTTTTAATTAAAAAACTCTTGTTAAGTCTATCAATTAGTCGTTTTTTTGAGCAAATGACTTGTGGAATACCGAATTAGCAGTATATTTGCACCCGCCTATTGAAAAAAATGGGTTAATTATATTAAATAAAAAAATATACACATTATGTATGCAATCGTAGAGATAGCAGGGCAGCAGTTTAAAGTTGCAAAAGACCAAAAAGTGTATGTTCACCGTTTAAAAGAAGACGAAGGAAAGAAAGTATCTTTTAACAACGTTCTTCTTATTGAGGATGGTAAGAGCATTACAATTGGCGCCCCAGCTATAGACGGAGCCGCTGTTGAGGCAAAAGTCGTTAAACACCTTAAGGGTGACAAAGTAATTGTCTTTAAAAAGAAAAGACGTAAGGGTTACAAAAAGAAAAATGGTCATCGTCAGTATTTAACTGAGTTGGTTATTGAAGGTATTATAGCTAAAGGAGCAAAGAAAGCAGCTCCAAAAGCGGAAGCAAAGAAAGAGACGCCAAAAGCTAAGGCAGTTGCAGCTCCAAAAGCAGTAGCAGCTAAGAAAGAGGCCGCTCCTACAAAAGAAGCTCCAAAAGCAACTGAGGATTTAAGTAAAAAAACGGTTGCTGAATTAAAGGAGTTGGCAAAAGCTAAAGGTGTTGAAGGATTATCTTCAATGAAAAAAGCAGATATTATTGCTGCTTTAAGTAAATAAGAAAAACGAATAAAAACAATATATCATGGCACATAAAAAAGGTGTTGGTAGTTCCAAAAACGGTAGAGAGTCAGAATCAAAACGCTTAGGTGTTAAGATATTTGGAGGACAAGCTGCAATTGCTGGAAATATCATCGTAAGACAACGTGGTACAAAGCATAATCCAGGTAATAATGTTTATGCAGGGAAAGACCATACTTTACATGCTAGAGTAGATGGTCTTGTAAAGTTCACTAAGAAAGCTGGTGGGAAATCTTTTGTTTCCATTGAGCCTTTTGAAGCTTAGACTTTATAAATTACCATTTATAATATAGAGAAACCCTTTCTGGAAACAGAGAGGGTTTTTTAATTCCAGTATGTAAAGGAAGAAATTTAAAAGGCTAAATAAGAACCTAGAGTAATTTGTCTGCTACTTCTTGCCAAGTGCTTACCCGTTCAAAACCATTGGTATGAATATTGTGACCAGAAGTATATAGAAGGGAACGTCCATCAAAATGCTTAAGGTTGTAACTTCGGTCATCAATTAGTATATCACCTTTTAGGATATGTTTGTCGCCACATAGAATACGTTTTTTCCAATCTATAAATGGAAAATGTTCATCTAACCATTCACTTTTTTCCAATAATGAATTTGGAAATTGCATGGCGGCCGATGCAATATATAGCTCATATTTTTGCGACAATTCCTTTAAAACCCTTTGGCTGTCCTTTATGGGTTTAAGATTTCTAAAAAAGCCAATGGTATTGGCGTGGCTTCTAACACTTGCCTGCCTGTTTTCTGGCACAGCTTTCCATACTTCATTTCCCCAGCAATCTTCCAAGGTTAAATTTTCTTGAAATTCATTGTTGTATATTTCTATATGTGCATAATAGGTATCGGCAATTACCTCATCCATATCAATAAATAGGCTCATAGTCTAAAATTTTCATTAAGTTCTAAAAAAATAAGATGATTGTGAAGTAGTTTATAAAAGTTATTTTTTCATTTGCCTTACTACGAAATTTGAAAGCCATTGTTCTTACTGTTAAAACTGATTTTATTTTCTATTTTTAATGTTTATTAATTAATGTATGGTCATGAAAAAAATAATAATACTGCTTGTTGTAATCCTATGTTTATCATATACTAAAGAAAGAACATATCTAATAGGGCAAATACAAACCCCTAAAGGAGAGGTTTTAGTGTGGTTATATAACGAGACGCCAAAACATAAAGCAAGTTTTATAGCATTGGCAAATGCAGGCTATTGGGATTCTTTGACTTTTAATCGCGTTATTCCAAATTTTGTAGCCCAAGGTGGGTGTCCAGATACCCCTGAAGGTTTTAACGACCCTGAATATCTTTTGGAACCTGAGTTTGATAAGGCTCTTTTGCATGAATATGGTGCTTTGGGTGCGGGTAGAGATAATAATCCCGATAAACTTTCTGCACGTTGTCAGTTTTATATTGTGCAGAATAAAGAGGGTTTACATCGTTTAGATGGTGATTATACAATATTTGGAAAAGTCATTAAGGGCATGGATATTATAGATAGGATAGTAAATGTAGAAAGAGATTCTACAGATGCACCTTTAACACCAATTACTTTAGATGTAAATATGATTTCTATAAAGGAAACCGATTTGCAGAAACTGTATCCTGAGTATGATTGATTTTTAAGTAGGAGGCAAATCAAAAATTAAAACAACAAAAAACCCTCACATTACTATAAGGGTTAAATTGTAATGAGATGCTGAAACAAGTTCAGCAGGACTCTAGTACCTATAATATTCAGGTTTGTACGGTCCTTTTACGGTTACACCAATATATTCTGCTTGGTCTTCACGCAACTCAGTAAGCTCAACGCCAATCTTGGCCAAATGTAATTTAGCTACCTTTTCATCTAAATATTTTGGTAACATATACACTTCGTTTTTATATGAATCTCTATTGGTCCACAATTCTATTTGTGCCAATGTTTGGTTGGTAAAGGAATTGCTCATTACAAAACTAGGATGTCCTGTAGCACAACCTAAGTTTACCAAACGGCCTTCAGCCAATAAAATAATGTCTTTGCCATTTACAACGTATTTGTCCACTTGTGGCTTGATCTCAATTTTCTCATGGTTGTTGTTCAGCCAAGCTACATCGATCTCGTTATCAAAATGACCAATATTACAAACAATGGTTTTGTCTTTCATGGCTTCAAAATGATGTCCTTGTATAATGTCTTTATTTCCTGTAGTAGTGATGATAATATCGGCATTGCCAACTACTGTTTCCAATTTCTTAACTTCAAAACCATCCATTGCGGCTTGTAGCGCACAAATAGGGTCTATTTCTGTAACGGTTACAATACTACCAGCTCCTTTAAAGGAAGCAGCTGTTCCTTTACCTACATCACCATAGCCACAAACCACAACACGTTTCCCTGCCAACATAATATCTGTAGCTCTACGGATTGCATCCACAGCACTTTCGCGACATCCATATTTATTATCAAACTTGGATTTGGTCACACTATCATTTACATTAATGGCAGGCATTGGTAATGTTCCTGCTTTCATACGATCATATAAACGGTGAACACCTGTAGTGGTCTCTTCACTTAAACCGTTAATTCCGCTTGCCAATTCTGGATATCTATCTAAAACCATATTGGTAAGATCACCACCATCATCTAAAATTAAATTTAAAGGCTTGCGGTCTTCACCAAAAAATAAAGTTTGTTCTATACACCAATCAAATTCCTCTTCATTCAAGCCTTTCCATGCATAAACAGGAACTCCTGTTGCCGCTATTGCGGCGGCGGCATGGTCTTGTGTAGAAAATATATTGCAAGAACTCCAAGTAACATCAGCGCCCAAGGCCACCAAAGTTTCAATCAGTACGGCAGTCTGTATAGTCATGTGCAAACATCCAGCAATACGAGCGCCTTTTAGAGGTTGCGTTTCTTTGTACTCTTCTCGTAAAGACATTAGTCCTGGCATTTCTGCTTCGGCCAATTCAATTTCTTTTCTTCCCCAATCTGCAAGGGCAATATCTTTTACTTTATAGGGCACGTATGGGATAGTTTCTGTACTCATATCCTTTTTTATTTTTACTTTCGTTCTTTACAATAATTTCACCAAAAATTGGTGACTGCAAAGGTAACAATAAGTTAAAGAAACGAATGCCTCTTTATAAAACTATAACAGTAACACCCACGGTCAAGGTCTATATATGGAAGATAGATGAATTAGAAACTGAACTTTCTAAAAATATAGTTTTGACCCCTCATTGTCAAAAAAGAATGGAGGGTATGAAATCTGAAATGCACCGCAAAGGATTTTTGAGCATTAGACATTTAATGGCCGAAGCTGGTTATGTTGATCATGACCTGTTTTATGATGATGCGGGAAAACCACATTTAAAGGATGGTAGGTTTATTTCCATTACCCATTCCAATCATTTTACTGGAATTATTGTGGCAGATGCCGATGATGTAGGTATAGATATTGAGAAACTACGGGATAAGATATTGAGAATTGCCTATAAATTTACACCAATTGAAGAATACCGTACATTGGCCAATACGGCTGCCATTGTTCGTAAATTGACCATTGTTTGGGGAGCAAAGGAATCACTTTATAAAATATATTCAACCCATGGTTTAAGTTTTATGCAGCATATAAACGTGCATGATTTTTCATTAAATGATTACAAGACCACTGCGGAGATTTTATATAAAGGAAAGTCGACCTTATATAAGGTGAATTTTATGGAATTTGAAGAATTTACCTGTGTTTATGCAATAAAGAAGTAATTAAAAATAGAATAAAATAATTAATGAATATATCAGTAGAATTAACATTGACGCCACTTCAAGATACTTTTGAAGAACCTATCATCAACTTCATTAAAAAATTACGTTCATCTGGACTTACTGTTTTGGAAAACCCATTGAGCACGCAAGTTTATGGCGAGTATGATGTTGTGATGAAAATTTTGAACGTTGAAATAAAAGAAGCCTTTGAAATGATGGACAAAGGACTCTTGTACATGAAAATTGTAAAATCTGACAGAAGCGAGTATGAACCACATTTTTGATTGGATTTTTGCTGAATATAAAGGTGTTTCAACCCATCTGATAATTTTGGAATTGATAGGAGTTTTTTTTGGATTCCTTAGCGTTTGGTATTCCAAGAAAGAGAATATATTGGTTTTTCCAACAGGGATTGTTAGTACAGGTGTTTTTGTATATATTTTGCTTGTGTATGGTCTTTTGGGAGATATGCTCATAAATGCCTATTACTTTGGTATGAGTATTGTGGGTTGGTATATGTGGACCCGTAAGGTGGATGAAACTCATTTTATTCCCATAACAAAGACCACCGCCAATGAAAAAAAATGGTCTGTATTGCTTTTCATTGGTGCTATTGTTTTTGTGTGTATTGTCTATATAGCTTTTGATAAATTTGATTCTTGGACTGCCTATGTAGACACTATTACGACAGGGATTTTCTTTGTAGGTATGTGGCTTATGGCAAAGAAAAAATTAGAGAATTGGGTGTATTGGATTGTTGCAGATATTATATCCGTCCCACTTTATTTATACAAAGGACTTATCTTTACATCACTTCAGTATTTATTGTTTACCATTATTGCCGTTTATGGCTATAAAGCATGGAAGAAAAATTTAAACAAGAGCCCTCAAACATTATTAAAATAGTTTTGTTTGGTCCTGAATCTACAGGAAAAACAACTTTATCTGAGCAACTGGCCAGGCATTATAACACAGTTTGGGTGCCAGAATATGCTCGGGAATTTTTACAGGACAAATGGAATAACGAACGCAAGACTTGTGAACCTCATGATTTGTTGCCTATTGCTGAAGGGCAAATGCACCTAGAAAATGAATTGACAAAAAAAGCAACCAATGTATTGATCTGTGATACAGATTTACTTGAAACCAAAGTATATTCAGAGGCTTATTATGTGGGCCATTGTGACCCCTTGCTAGAAAAATATGCATTGATCAACACTTACGAACTTTATTTTTTAACTTATATAGATGTTCCTTGGGTAGGGGATGACCTTAGAGATAAGCCCAATGAGCGTGAAAGAATGTTTCAATATTTTAAAGATACTTTAGAAAAACATAATAGAAATTTTGTTACTTTAAAGGGAGATAAAAAAATAAGATTGGCTACGGCCATTAAACATATTGACGAATTATTGAGGATATGATAAATTTTAGTGAAGATGATTTAAAACAATTGTCTAGTAAAGGAATATCAAAAGAAAAAGTTTTAGAACAAGTGGAAACTTTTAGAGAGGGAATCCCTTTTATGAGATTGGATAAAGCCGCCATAATATCTGAAGGAGTTTTAAAATTTTCTGAGATTGAAGAAAAAGAACTGATTCAGCAGTTTGATGAATCCATTAATGGATTGTCCTTATTAAAATTTGTCCCTGCCTCTGGAGCAGCTTCTAGAATGTTCAAATCCCTATTCAACTTTTTGGATGCTTATGACCCCTCTAATGAAACTTTGGAAATATATATAGAAAGAACAGGGGATAAGGATATAAAAGTTTTTTTTGCTGGATATGAAAACTTTGCTTTCTATGATCTTATTCAAAATGCCATTGAAGGCAAAGTAACTTCTGCCGATGAGGAGAAATATTTGTTTGTAAAACAAATGATGTCAGAGGATGGTTTTAACTATGGATTTTATCCTAAAGGATTATTGCCTTTTCATAATTATGAAGATTATTCAGCTACTCCTTTTGAGGAGCATTTATATGAAGCATCGGCTTATGCCAAAGCAGACGGCTCTGCTAATTTACATTTTACCATATCAGAACAACATGGAAAAATGTTCAATAAAGAATTTAACAAGGTAGGGCAGAGAGTTTCACAAAGTACAGAGGCTTCCTTTAAAGTTGGTTATTCTTTTCAAAAACCCTCCACAGATACTATTGCTGTTACTATGGAGAATGAACTTTTCCGTAATTCAGACAATTCCCTGTTATTTAGACCTGGAGGGCACGGAGCATTGATAGAGAACTTGAACGAGCAAGATGCAGATATAATTTTCATAAAAAACATTGATAATGTTGTGGTTCCAGAATTTGCTAAACATGTGGGCAATAGTAAAAAGGTGTTGGCAGGGTTGCTTTTAAAGGTGCAAAATCAAGCATTTTCCTATGCAGCTCTGTTAGATATGTTAGAGATTACCGCAGAACAATTAAATGAAATCAAGGGTTTTTTAGAGAACGACCTTAATGTAAGGTTTTCGGACAAATTCAACAGTTTTAGCATTGGTGAGCAAATAGAGATTCTCAAAGATAAAATCAATAGGCCTATTCGTGTATGCGGCATGGTCAAAAATAAAGGAGAGCCAGGAGGAGGGCCATTTTGGATAAAAGACAGGAATGGTCATGTTTCATTACAAATTATTGAATCTGCCCAAGTAGATATGGCCAATGAATCTCAACTTGGTATTTTTAAAAATTCAACACACTTTAATCCAGTGGATTTGGTATGTGGAGTAAAAGATTACAACGGGAAGAAATTTAATCTTTTAAATTTTGTAGCACATAAGCAAGGGTTTATTACTGAAAAAACCAAAGAAGGAAAAAATCTAAAAGCAATGGAACTTCCTGGGTTATGGAATGGCGCTATGGCTTTTTGGAACACTATTTTTGTTGAAGTGCCACTCATTACTTTTAACCCTGTTAAGACGGTTAACGATCTTTTGAAACCGGCCCATCAAAAAAAATAATTTTTTTTAATATATTGTTAATTAGATAAGTGCGTATACATACGCACTTTTTTTACTCCTAAAAGTGACTTATTCCTAAAATGTGGGTCTTATTAATTGAAACATCTGCATAGATGTTCAAATATAGCTCAAGCATGAGAGAAGATGTATTAGTAGCGCTTTTCATAACAAGTGTATTGGCATTCATTATTGCATTATATGTTGTTGTTTCTTCAATATTGCCAAATAAAAAGAGAACTGTAAGGAAAGAAAAAGCTAGGCTTAATAAGAACGAATAGAATTTAAAAATTATAATTATTAATTCAATGAGACATTTTTTAAGTTCATTAATTTTTGGAGTAGTTACACTATTTATTTTTTTGGTTGCATCAAAAATAATGAACGAAGATAAAATAGATACAAGTATGATCACGTCCAATGAAATGGAAGAAAAAAGAATAGATGAATTACCGGATAATGCTATACAAACACTAACTATTGATTATCGGGAGACCAACAATTAAAATATATTGCATATATCAGACTGGGGCAAAATATTAGCTATGTGTATACTACAATTTAATGTAGTTTAT